>JAUVKM010000034.1 GCA_030596265.1 Candidatus Cloacimonadota bacterium | reverse complement strand
CTCGCTAATCGCATCAGGATTTGAAAATGCAAATCCAATGCTCATGGCAAGATGACGTGGCACGCTCGGCGTTATGGGCAATAAAAAACCTCTTGAACTTTGTTCGAGATACAAATTGTGAGGTAGTTTATGAAAATTCCAACTCCGTGTCCACATTGCGGTAAAGAATTAGAATTAACATGGTCGCAAATAAAAGTCGGTAACAAAATTAAATGTAAGAATTGTTTAAAAATCATAACATTATCCAAAGAAGATGTTAAACAATTAACTGACATCAAGAAACTCGTTGAGTCTATTACAGAAGGACTCGAACTCAAGCTTTAGTGCAATGGCTCTTCTTTCTATGTCATTCAAAATCTCTTTTCCTTCTGTATTTATTTTCATAACTATAATGTTTTTATGTCTAAATTTTCTTCGCGTGTTCCATAATAAAATTAGGTGAAATATTAATGCAATTAATGCACATGAAAAAAATATTATCAATAATTGAATGAGGATTGTTTTATGCTGACTTTGTATGTAAGTGTTGGTACATTTATCACAGGAATTATCATTGGCTTTTTTGCTAAAAAATTCCACACGAGAGATGCACAATATGTCTCTGAAAGATCTAAACTTAGAACAACTTTTGCTAATATTTTGGCTGAAATTGCAAGCGATCCCGAGGAAGCTTTTATCTACATTAATAGGCATATCGAAAAAACCGATGCTGATATTAATATTGTCATTAGTTATTTCAGTGAAAGAAAAGGCAGAAAGTTGTTGGATTTGTATAAAAAATATAGAAATCAAAAGGATGGTAAATCGTTTGATCCCTTTACACTTCAAAAAATTATTCGATTTCATTAGAACTCCTTTATCCAAAATGGATTACTGATGCCCATAACAAGCGTGTCAGCTGTTTGGGCTATCAGTCCGTTTCGTTTGAATCTTCCGATTCAAACTTGGTTTCGTTCGCTTTCGGTCGTGATCGTTCCGATCCCGCCGCACACGCAAAACATTATGCGATCTTAAAAAAATGAGTTCAACAAATCGGAGTAATTTTTTGAGGAATTTTCAAAACTGAGATTTTGTTCAATTTGATCTTTAAATAAATATAAGTGGTTCAATTTTTTCTATGAAAAACGAAAAAGCATATCGGTTCTTTTAAAACTAAAATGCTTGGTTTTGCTTGCTGGTTTCTAATCATTTCTAATTCTCAAGCAATTCAAATTTTTGCTGCAAATGCAATTAAAAGAATCAATAAAAAATTCCGGCTCTAATTTATCAATTTACCAAAGAAATCCTTTTTTAAGTTTTCAGCTCTTCCCCATTTCCGGCTTAATAATTCTAAATTTCGGCATAATTATTCTGGTTTAATTTTTAAGTTTTCAGTATAAATTTTTCGATTGAAATTCAATTTTTTCAGCTCGGTTTAATTCTTAATTTTAAAGAAAATTTGGTTAATAAAAAGCAGCAGTTAATTTCAACGGAAACGCCGGAAGTTATTTTAAAGAAAACTATTTCTAAAAAAAAGTTTAACCAATTTGATTTTTCTTTTGGACAAAAAAACATTAATTCCTAAATCTCGGTTTATCGTTTGGTTTTCAGTTGTTTTCTTTGTTTGGCGATTAAATGATTTTTCAACAAAACACAATTGAAAATCAGTTCACTGTTTTTGTAACTCGTTAAATTATTTAAGTTTAGTGGTCGTGAAAAATGATTGAATCGCATAACAAAAGCACCTGCGGTCTGGGTTATCAGTTCGTTTCGTCTGATCCGGCAGCTGCCGGATTCAAACTTTGGTTGGTTCGTTTCCAGGCGTGATCGTTCCGATCCCGCAGCGTGCTCGAACATTAGGTGCAAGAGGAAAAAAAATGAAAAGATATTTGGAAATGAGATTTATTATGATTACAGTTTTATTATTATTATCAATAGTCATATCTGCGCAAAATATCCATGAGGTTTATTATCAAGTTGAGGGTGATTCTATATGGTTCCCGAATACAACATCCAGAGATTCAAAAAGCATAATACAATTCAACAATGATATTTATTTCCCGATTGATGGTGGTCTTGCAAAATACAACCTCCAATTAGATTCGTTATTTATTTATCAACTTCCAGTAGATTCTAATAAAACAAAATATGGTATTAATCCGGCAAGAATTCGTTCAATAGTTCAAATAGAAAACGATTTATGGATTGGGATTCCAAATGAAGGTATTTGGATTTTCGATTTAATCAATAAGCATTTCACGAAGAAATATGAGCTTGAAGATGTTGATAAAGAATTACCATATGCAAACCTTAAATTATTCAAGGATCCTTATACAAAAACAATTTGGATAAGCTGTGTCAATACCTTGATGATGTTTGAACCTGAAAAGAATCAATTAACAAACTGGAGACCAATGCTGAATGAGTTAGGAATTGCAAAACCGACAATTAGAGGATATTCCTTATTCGATATTAAAAATGTATGGTTTATTACAGCCGGGCATAAATTTAGTAAGGGTGCATTAATAAAATATGATAAAACACAAAATAAAATGCAAATTTTCCGCAAGGAACTCTGTAATGTGAATGATCCTAAGAGAGTAGATGTTTTAACATTTTTCAAGCTTGAAGATATTCTATATGCATATATCTCTAATGGATCATATTTCCCAACCATTGCTGAATATAACAAACAAACAGAAATATGGCAAACTTATAATCCTTCAGAACTACTAACTATTATCAAAGATTTAAGGAATAACCTCTCTGTGAGTAAATTTTCCAATGTGATGAAAACCAGCTTCTTCATAAGAGCTTTAAAAGATCTAAAAATTAAATACACAAATAGAGAACTTAAAAAAGTTCCTAAAGCCTATTTTAATGGTTATTCTGAAGAACAAATTGATAGTATCTTATTAGACTTCGAATCAGATGTAGATTTTGATCGTTATCAATGGCAATATCCACACAATAACTCAGAATCATTTTTATATAACAATCAGCTTGTTTTAGGCAAAGAAGAACAGTCTTCTATGGATTTTACTAATAATGTTGTTAAATATCTTTTCCCTTTAGCTGAAACAGAAAATGGGATTCTAATTATTACAAATAGAGGTCTTGAAATTTTAAATCCGAACTCACATACTCTAAATCGTATTACAGGATCTGAAAAATTCCATTTTGGAAGAGGAGAAACCAAAGCATCTTATGATTATATTGAGGGTTGCATTTATATTTTTCAAATAGTGTATGGTCATGATGACAGATATTATTTAGTTAAGTTCAATCTTCAAACTCTTAATTTTGAAGATATTACTCCAGTTGAGGGCATTTACTATCATTATAAAAAAGAATCTGTTTGGTCAATTAACAATGAATTGTATGTTAATACACATAAAGGATTGTATAAATATAATAACAAAAATTGGGAAAATTCTAATAGGATTATTGAATCCAAGAAAACATTCAAATCTCTTCCTAGCGAGTTAACTCTAAGAAATGGATCCAAAGTTATAGTTAATAATTCCGGTTTGTTTATTATAAAAAATCCGAATTAAATGGAAAAGCACCTAACACACGTGCCCACAATCAGCAAGAAGAAAAGCGAGAAGAATCGTGGCGCACGCCAAACATTATATCGCATCAGAGAATTAAAAAAAATTGATTTTAAAATTTGTGATTTTATAGATTGGGAATAAATAAAAATAAATCTGTAATTGGAGATTACAATGAAACAAAAAATACTTTTACTTTTTACTATCTGCTTTTTACTTTTCACTTTACTTTGGTCTCAAACCACATTTATAAACTCCTACCCATACCAAGACTTGTGGCCGGATCATTGGTATTACACCTATCACGACGGAGTAACAAACGTAATACCTGCTATAGGTGGCGGGTTTTTGATGACAGCTTGGGTGAACCCGGGTTATGAGTTTTGGGAAGAGCCGCAGACTATATTCTATAAAATTTCCGAGGAAGGAGAATTGGAATGGCGAATACAGGATTATAGTACTTTTGGCACTTACATCCGCTCCATAGTTTCTAACGGTATTGACAGGTACTATGCCATTGCAGGCTCAGGTGGGACATATGCTTTTACCGGAAAATTATTGATTTTGGATGAGGATTGTAATGTGATTGATACTCATGATTATTGGCTGGATGACTCACTGCACATAAAAATAAACTCAATGCAGATACTTGATGATAGTTTGATTATGGCTGGAAGAATTGAATTAGATGGTCCTGATAGTTATGTAATCTTGAAAACTGATTTTGAAGGTAATATCTTATGGCAAAAGGATGATAGAGATTTTAATATCACCGTGGGTTACCCTTGGGAATTCAATTCTATTATCACAACATCTGATAATAGCTTACTAACCTGTGGATTTCAAAGTTCAAATCCGGGAACCGGATATTTAATTAAATTTGATGCACAAGGTGATACACTTTGGACAATAATGGAAGAACAAACAAAATATTCTGCGTTATTAGAGTATGATGATGATACTCTCTTTGCATTTAGACACGGAATTTTGATGAAATACAGCTCAGATGGTAATCTGATAACTGAATATGATATTTTAACATTTATTGATGACCAAGCATTCTCAACAAGAATGATAAAAACAATTGATGATAATATAATAATATTCTTTAATGCCGAAGAAGGAGAAATTCATAAAGTTACACCAGATGGTGAATTACTTTGGAGCAGGGATTATCTTTATAACGGACAACCGAGTTATCCTGACTGGATTGGAATAAACGATAAAAAGGGATTCCAATTGGCAAATGGAGGTTATGTATTTTGCGGAACAACAGATCGTCTATTTTTGCATCCTGAGCACGTACTTATTCGTGTAGATGAAGAAGGAAATGTAGGAGCAGAGAATTACGAATTACAAATTGCGAATTACGAATTATCGAATTTCCCAAATCCGTTTAATCCTTCAACTAAAATTTCATTGTCTTTACCTATGGTGAATACAGAGAACACGGAGATACAAATCTTTAACATCAAAGGACAAAAAATAGCTTCAATTCCTGTCACCCTAAGTGGAGTCGAAGGAAGAAAGGAAGTAATTTGGAGCGGAACCGATAACTATCAAAATCAAGTATCATCCGGTGTTTATCTATACAGAATAGTCTCAGATGGATTTGTAAGTAAAACAAAAAAAATGATGTTGATAAAATAACTAAAAGAAAACGGAGGAAGAGATGAAAGCAAAGAAAATGTTGTTTGTATTGATTATGTTGATGATATTAGGTTCATTAATAGCAATTGATAGAACTTATACAATTGACGAAGCAGTGCTACAAGGTATTAGAGATGCCTGTTTTGGATTATCAGATCCATTAGTTGAAACTTATTGGGATGATTACACACGTGAAGCACGAGAAATAGATCCCGAAGAATTGGAAATTTTCGGTGACCGTAGTTACTCTGATGTTTTTGATCTTTGGGAGCATACATTATTGGCATATAAAGCTGTTATAGAGGATAATCCGGAACCTTATTATGAGATGAATGATGTAATAGATTTCTTACTCGTAGATTTTGATTGGGAAGATTATAAATTACAATTATATAATCCTAGTTTTACAGATATGTCCCAATATTCCATTGATGCTTATGCTAGAGGTTTACATATGGCATACGGTCTCAATTTTATAGCCTTTATGTGCGATATGGCATACTTTTATATGACCACTGGGCAACAAGAACAGATGTTGATCAAACTGGATGAACTGATTGATTGGGCAATTGATGATGTTTATAACAATACTGGTTGGCGCGATCCTGCAGGTTGGTGTCAAGATGAGTACTCAAATGAATTATTGCCCAGAATTCAAGCTTCCAGTTTTAGATTGATCAATGTCAGTGGAATAGGTTATTGTTGCATTATTGCAGGTGAAGATCTGTCTGCCGGAACCAGATTAAATGATTTTGTAATGGAACAACTCTGGTCAACCGACAATTATCCTGCTGGGACAGATCTTCATGGTTTTACGGATTACGGTGTAACAAATACCGGCATGTATATCGGTGGATTGACTTATGCTAACAGAGCTATATATCTTGCGCCGCTTTTCTTCACAGCACTTAAACGTGTGCATAATTATAATATCTGGGATACGGATTTTATGAATAATTGGATGACGCAGGTAATGATGAGAAATGATCCAAAGTTTTGTCATATAACTCAAAAGGATGATTTCAGGCACAGATCATTAGATTCAGGGGAATATCCATATAATGATAACAATAATTTAGAAAAAGGATTGCTGCCCTATTATTATAATAATACAAATAATATAGATCTGAAAAAAACAATTAGATGGTATGTACATCGTGCAAAGAGTAATAACAATAATTTATATCCCAAAGAAACAAATGAGCATAATACGGAAAGTTTTGAAGTTGTTATGTGTTTTAATCCAGATACGATTATTGATTTACCTATTTCTGATGATACCTATTATCCTTCATATCTGGAAACAGGTTCGTATTCTGATGATGAATTGACAATATTAAGACCTTCTTCCACATCAGCAAATGTAATAAATTCTAATGGCAATTATATATTAGACATACCATATATGACCATAAATCATGAAAACTCCTTTGATCATAATCATTATAATTTCGAAAAAACACATTTTCAGCTATTTTACAAAGGCAAATATTTTATTGTAGATACAGGATATAAAACATGGTATAATGGAGATTGGAGTAGGTTAAAAGATTGGTTTAAATCACCATATTCAAAAAATCTAATCATCATAAATCCTGATAGTACGGATATTGAAAATAGTGAATTAAAAGGTGAATTCTCGGAATTAACTGAGTGGTGTACTTCTGGTAACACTACTGATTATGTTTCTCTGAACCAAAAAGATCCTATTGGCTACACAGATAAATTTAATTATCATACAACAAATGATATTCTATCCCCATCTTATAAAGACTTTCTCATTAGCAATGATCTCTTACAACATTTAAAAGTTAGTGTTGAATATAATAACAAGATGCCGGATAATAATGGAACAGCTCATCCATGCGAAGTTATCAGAAATTATTATATGATTGATGATCAATATTATATTTTATATGATGTTGTAGAAAATACTGAACAATTTACAAATAAATATAGAAATCAAATTCATTTTAATCCTAATGCAGAAGAAGTATTTGATGCAGATAATGAATCCCAATTTTGCTCTACTATTGATGGTGTGAATTTATACGGTATTATGGGGGCATCTAATAATTTTTACACAAACTATGAAGATAAAGATTTAAATTATGGTGCACATTATAGTGGATTGCCAATTGGTTGGACAGGTTCAAGAAGTGCAAATCATAGCAGACTCAGAATTACATCTACAGGAATAAATGAACAATTTCTCACACTCCTTATCCCCTCAGAGTGCTATACAAATCCAATAGATGATGTTTCTCCAGGCACAGGTCAATATGCAATAAAATATTCTTTAAATACAGGTTATAATTGCTATGCTGCTGTTTCAGATGGAAATGATGTCTATTGCGATGGTGGGAATACAAGATTTGTTACAGATGCATCTTTCTTATTAGTAGAAGCAAATAATATTTTCACTGACTTAAAAAAGTTAATTCTCAATTCTAATAATTTTCTCGAAGTTCGGGATATGGGAGGTACAGACTTTACCAATGTTGTAGTTTTCGACTCCGATTACGTCTCCGAAGAGGTCATCGTAGAATGGACAGAAAGTGATGAATTAGAAATAATAACTTTAATGAGTTTTACTAGTCCAATACCATTACCTATTCCCAATCCTAAGTATAAAATATTACGATGTGGTGTTCTTCCTGAAGATCTAATTTCTAAAACTTACTACTATGCTACCGGTTCAACAAATCCACAGGATCGAGGGTTAATTAACAATAACATTGAAAGTCTTGCCCTTGATAGTCTATATTTCTATGTGAATTATGGATATTCTGATTTAGCGAGTGTAAATCTGCTTACAGAAGAACTAATAATACATCAAGGTGTTTTTGATGGAATTACTATTCAAGGTGTTACACAATTTGGCACAGGTGAGATTGTATTCAGACACGAAATAACTGTTCCTGTTGGAGCCGAATTAATTTTTACACCAAACTCTAAACCTCAAATGGCTGAGGATTCAAAATTCAGTGTTAATGGTCAGGTAACTGCTATCGGAGATTCCTTAAACATAATTGAATTCGATAAAAAATTGTCAGAAAATTGGATCGGATTCTATATAAGTTCTGATGGGGCAGTGGATTTCCAATATTGTAAATTCTCAAATGCTAAAGGCGCAATCCAATGCTTTGGTGATATTGATCTTTCAAATTCAGAAATTACAAATTGCGATTATGGTTTGCAAATTAATTCTCCAAATTCGTATAAAGTAAATGATAATACAATTTCTAATTGTGGTAAATATGGTGTTTTTATTGGTAATACATCATTTCTAATTACAGCTTGCCATTTCGAAGATAATTTCATTTACGATTGTCAGTATGGTTTATTTTTGTATAATACAAATGCTGAAATAAATGATAATGCAATTTATAACAATGATGAAAACGGAATGTATATCTCACGTAGATCTAATCCTATAATTATATCAAGTTATATCGGCAACACAAGAAAAGGTGCTATTGATACTCCAGAAATATATCTGATAGATGATTCTTATCCGGTATTGGATTATATGTACAATGATATTGTTATTGAATCCGGTGGAAATTCAAAATCAATATACAATGCAAGTGGAGCAGATAATCAATACTATTGTCGAAACAATTTCTGGGGAGATGGAATCACCACAACTGAGATCGAACAGAGTTTTTATCCATCAGAATGGGATGTGATATTCGAACCGTTTTGTGAAAGCAGTAATACTGGTTTCGCACCTCCTATTGGAATTGGAGACAAATTATTTGATGAAGGGTTAGAAGCAGAAATTGATGGAGATCTTCTTCTAGCAAAAGAAAAATATCTTTTATCAATAGAACAAAATCCCGATGATGTAGAATCATTATGGTCTGCTTCACGTCTTTTGAACTGTGTTGATCCTGATATTGGATTTGGATATTATGAAGCTCAACAATTATATGAAGGGATTATGACAGATTCATTAAACACAGACTTATACGAGCTTTCTAAACAAAGTGCAATAAACTGTGATAGAAAGATGGAAAATTTTCAAGAGGCGATCATTCAATATGAAATAATGTTTGAAGACAGTCTTTCCATTATTGATTCAATTTTTACGCAATTGGATATTGTTTATACTTACATGGAGGTAGAAGCAGCTGGTAATAGAGCTTCTAGTTTACATTTCATTAATGATGATCATGCTGTCAGAAATTCCAAACATGCCAGAGAAATGGAAAATGAGCTATTAAGTTTGTTGATGCGGGAAACAGACGATGGTGGAATATACTCTCCAATTATTCATAAAGTAAAACTTCATGGAAATTATCCAAATCCATTTAATCCAACAACAATGATTTCATTTTCAATACCTGATGAGAGTAAAGTCGAACTCACGGTTTACAACATCAAAGGTCAAAAAGTAAAAACACTTGTTAATGATAATCTTGCAAAAGGTATTCATGAAGTTCTTTGGAATGGTAAGGATTATCATAATAAGTCAGTAGCTTCCGGTGTTTACTTCTATAAACTTAGTGTGAATGGTAAAAATCACTTTATAAAGAAATGCTTAATGCTTAAATAGTATCATATGACCAGTCTGAGTTAATTCTTGGGCTGGTTTTTATTTTGGAGGGTGATGCGATATAACAAAAGCCTCCACATTCAGATTGAGAGAAAAGCAAGAAGAACGTGGCAGGCTCGAAACATTATGTGCTTTTATGTAAATTAGCATCTCAATCTCCAATGATTGATACAAACAAAGGAGTCTTTTTTATATGATTATACAAACACCAATTATTAGTAAATCTACAACACCATCTACAATTAACTCTGATGTTCATAAGCTTTGCAACAAAATAAAAGACATAAACGACCCAATTTTTGTAAACGTCAAACCTCGGCAAGATTCCATAACTAATGATTGTTACATTGATGTTGAAAAACAAATTAAAGAACACGGAGGCGAAATCCAATATGGATGGATAATTTGGATTTGGGATAACTTTTATGCAGAAGCGACATTCCACGCTGTTTGGAAAAAACCTAACGGACAATTACTTGATGTCTCATACAAACAAGATGGAGAAAAGAAAATCCTATTTGCCGCTGACAATAATAGAAAATTCAATAACGCACAAATTCCTTCTGTTAGAATTTCTCTTTGCACAGACCCTCGTGTAAATAAATGGATAAATTTAATGAAAGAATTAGAAGATGAAAAAGAATTATTAACTTCGCAATCTGACTTTGAATCAGGTTTCGAGCCAACAGAGAATCTCATAAATTTATTTGGACAATCACAGCTACTCTTTGATGAGATTCTTCAAGATTTTAATTACTTCAGGTGAAGGAACTGTTACTTTAGTAACAACTCTCGGAGGTTTTATCAATAAAGGATTTTGTTAAACTATAATTTAACCTTGCAAGTTTGATATAAGTATAAATACACTAAAAAAATAAGGAGTTTAAATTGGATTATCTAAGAGTAAATGATGCTGAAAAAAGTGAAGTAATGCAACAACTTATGGAAATAACAAATAAAGGAGTTTTAGTTGATAAGATTTTTAATTACTTACAAGAACATAATGATTTATTAAGTAACGATGAATACGTAGAAATAAAAATAGAATATCCTAAATTTCCTCCTGGCACTTTGGGGATGATGATAATGAACAAAAAGTATAGCGTTAATATTAAAATAGCAACAATCGTTATTATTGCGTTTCTTCTTGATATTAGTTTTTCAAAAGGTCTTGCTAATTTGTCATTAAATCTTGCAGGATTCTCATCACAAGTACTTCAAAAAATAAAAGAGGAAGAAAAATGCTTGGTAATAGATATACTTATGGGAAACAAAAAAGTCGAAAAAGATTTTGACTTTTATAATAAAGAATGTGTTCAAAATGATATTGAATGTCCTTTTCGGGATGAATACATCTGTAAGAGAACAGTTAAGATTATTTGCGATCAAATTAAGAATTTAAAATCAAAACAGATAATAAAAATTAAAAATGGAATTATTAAACAAACATTTTGAAAAGCACATAACAAACGTGTCAGCGGTTCAGTCGGTCGGTGGTCTTTGCCTGAACCTTACGGTTCAGGTTTAGCGGTTTGTACGGGCGGAATCATTCTGATTCCGCCGCACACGCCAAACATTACAGGCAATAAAGGAGTAGAAAATGAAAACAAGAATTTTATTTCTATTTACTTGTTTAATTTTATCATTACAGTTGTTTTCTCAAACAGCACCTGATACACTCTGGACGAAACAATTATCAGGTAAACGCGGTAATTCA
>JAUVKM010000051.1 GCA_030596265.1 Candidatus Cloacimonadota bacterium | reverse complement strand
CAATTACATATTTCACAACTCGAGCATCCAAATATTCGAGTGCTTTAATTTTAAGTTCAGCATCACCGGCATGTCCTGCTTCATCGGTTGCTTCTACGTGCAGATAAACAAGATCGTGAGTTTTAATTGCCTCTACAGTAGCTTCTGCTTTTCCTTCATAATTTGTATCTGTAAGCCCCGTTGCTCCTTCCACTTCGATCACGTCCATACCAGCATAAATTCCGAGTCCTTTAATGATATCCACAGCAGAAATCACAGCTCCTGATATTCCAAATTTTTCATTTAATGTTCTCATAGAAGGTTTGTAACCAGAAGACCAGAACCAGACAGAATTAGCCGGATCTTTACCTTTAGCAATGCGCTTCTTATTAATGGGATGATCTTTCAATAATTCCTGTGATCTTAAAATAAAATCGTTCAGTAAATTACACGTATCTTCCCCACTCTCACTGGTTGCTGTTATCATCACATCTTTAAAGGGAGTTCCTGGAACATCGTGAGGTGGTGTGAATTCAAGGTCATTATTTCCATTTTTTACAACAAGTAAATGCCTAAAGCTAATTCCCTTATGGAATTTTACAAAATCATCGCTCAGTTTCTCATTCAAAAAATCTATGAGGATATGTGATTCTTCAGTACTAATATGCCCGGCAGAATGATTCTTTATCTTCCCATCTTCAATACAGATAAGATTACAGCGCATTGCAAGATCACCTTCTTCGATATTGACACCCATGCTTGCACCTTCCAAAACGCCCCTACCCTCATATACTTTATGAACGTCGTAACCCAAAACAGCAAGATTTGCAACTTCACTACCAGGCGGCATATCAAGCGGTACAGATTGAAAGAGACCGCACCTTCCCATTGTTGCTAATTTATCAATATTAGGGATATTCGCCACTTGTAATGGGGTTTTATTTCCAAATTTCTTAATTGGATGATCTGCCATTCCGTCACCCAGAATAATTATATATTTCATCTTAATCCTTTTGTCTTCATGCTAAACATTTATACGCCTTTGGTGTACATGAAAATCACAATATTTTTCGTGTCCTTTAGCTTATTTCGTGGGCAAATAGCTTTCTATATTTTCCCTTTATATTTTTTCTTTCTATTCTGCTCTTTATGTATCTCTCTGCACAGTCTTTCAACTTCACGGAAGTTAACTTTTCCGCTACCCATCATCGGAATATCTTCAAGTATATGGAATTCTCTGGGAAGAGCAATTGCAGGAAGCTCTTTAGCCATTTTCTTTATAATGCTTTTAGTATTGATCTCTCCTGTTGTGATTGCAGCAACTACATCGGCTCCTTTTGTAAGGTTCGGCACATCTACCACGCAACAAATCACATCATCCGGAAGATATTTATTTAATACTTCCTCAACTTTAACTAATGAGATCATCTCTCCACCAACTTTAACAAATCTCTTCAAACGACCCTTATGCCAAAGAAAACCATCCTCATCTACAAGTCCCATATCTCCGGTATCGTACCAACCTCTATGAATACGCAGAGAAGTCTCTTCCAGATCACCAAGGTATCCCTTCATTACCATATCACCTTTAACCAGGACCTTCCCAACAGAATTTGCCGGTAATTCTTCATCAGTATCAATATGCAATATTTTAACCTGAACATCAGGAATTGGTTTACCAACACTTCCAAGCTTATTTTCATTTGGCGTATTTATTGATATTGCAGGACTTGTTTCTGTGGTTCCGTATGCATTTAATATTTTAAGATCATGTTTTTCCATAAAGCCATCAAATATCTGTTTCGTTAAAGTGTCCGCACCGGAGATCGCAATTTTCATAGAATCAAAATCACCCTTAGCGGATTTTTTTAAGTATCCGTAATAGAAGCTGGGAGTACCAGCCATCATAGTAACTTTATATTTTTTTACCAAACCGCAAATGATCTTGTAATCAAGAGGATTTGGATACGCCACTATCGTACAACCCAAAGTTATTGGTAACCAGTAATTTGCGGTTATTCCAAATACATGGAACAGTGGTAAATTTGCTATGAAAATATCGTCAGAATTTAAATCCATAATTTCTGGAATTCCAATAACATTATGCATAATATTCTTATGAGAGAGCTGTACTGCTTTCGGTTCTTTCTCACTTCCACTGGTAAAAAGAATTACAGCAGTTTCATCATCGTCACCATGATGAACAGCTTTTATAACTTTTTTAGCAGAACCTTTTGATTTGAATAGAGCGGGAAGTTTGTCAAAAAGCTTGATCGAAGCTGCAATATCTTCTAAAAATATCATGCCTTCTATGGGATCAAGTTTAAGTTTTTCCAATAATTTCTTACTCGTGATTATTGTTTCAAAGCTACATTTTTCCTGAGCATAAATCGAATTTTCAATAGCTCCGGTGCCATAATTGATCATCACTGGAATTTTTCCAGCCATCAATAAACCAATGTTAGTCAGCATACATCCAGCTGAAGTTGGAACCATGACTCCAACATATTTACTTTTGATCTTCTTAAACTTTTTGCAAAGATCAAAGATGCGATCAACATTCTTTCGTAAGGTATATCTTTACCTGTGGCAATATCATAAACAGCGATCTTCTTACCAAACTTCTTAGCAGTTTGTATAAAGCGATGATGTAGTTGCATAAACCCTCCTAATTAATTGAATTTCATTCATTTTTCACCAGTACTAAATTTCTTTTTGATATTTTGGAAAATCATTTTAGTATTTTTCTTTTAAATAATTTTTAAAAGCTTGATAATTATTTTCAATCGAATCATAAAATTCTTCTTTTTCTTCTAATCCTTCCAAACTTGGAGGCAACTTGGGATCAAAATCCAATATGTCAATGATCTGTTCTGGGAATTTTGCAGGATGAGCTGTTTCTAATGAAATACATAATTGATTTTTATTATCGAATTCCGGATATTCCTGCAAAAACCTTTGCAAACCAGCCCAGCCTACTGAACCGTGTGGTTCTAACAAAAGTTTATGCTTTTTATAAGCTTCATCTATCATCATTCTGGTCTCATCATCTGTAATACTAGTTGAGTAAATATCTTCCCGTAATCTTTTCATATCCGGTGTTTTACTTATATGTCCGGTCTCGTCCATAATACCATTATACAGTGCTACCAAGCGTGAGAGATTACTTGGATGTCCCACATTCATCGCACTGGAAAGACAATTTTTAGATGGCTCTATCTTATCATAATTTCCAGTATTCACAAATTTTGGGAACTCATCATTCTCATTAGTTACAATTATAAATTTCTTAATTGGAAGACCCATTCGTTTGGCAAACATTCCGCCCATCATATCACCAAAATTTCCCGATGGAACAGAAAAAATTACTTCTTCGTCTTCACTTTTTCTCAAGTGTGCAAAAGAATAGAAATAGTAAACTATTTGAGGAATCAATCTTCCAATATTTATCGAATTTGCTGAGGACAGATCTAGGTAATCAAATTCACTATCAGAAAATGCATCTTTTACCAGATACTGGCAATCATCAAATTTGGCATCAATTGAAATTATCTGCACGTTCTTACCTAAGGTTGTCATCTGCTTTCTCTGGCGATTTGTTACTTCATTCTCTGGAAACAGAACCACAATTTTGATATTATCCAATCCATAAAATGCGTTTGCAATGGCACTTCCCGTATCACCAGAAGTTGCAACCAGAATTATCAGATTTCTTTTCTCTTTTTTTAGATAATAATGCATGAGCCTACCCATCATTCTTGCTGCAAAATCCTTGAAAGAAGCTGTTGGACCCTGATCCAACCGCATCACATATTTTCTATCATAAACTTTTTCAAGTGGAACTTCATAATTATATGCATCTTTAACAATAGCTTTCAAATCGGTATCAGGAATTTGATCGTGCAGGAATTTTTTGCCTACTTCAAAAGCAACTTCATAATATTCCATCTGCGAAAATTTATTTATCTCTTCTTTCGTAAATGTAGGGATTTCCTCTGGCATATAAAGTCCCTTATCAGGAGCTAACCCTTTTAATAGTGCACTCTTAAAATCCACAACTTCTGCTTTTAAATTTGTTGAATAAAATTTAATATTTTTCATTTTATTACCTTTTGCCACTGATTTTCACTGACTAAAAAAAGACTCTTTTTCAGATGTCTTTCATCTTCGTGCTTCTTTGCGATCTTCGTGGCTATTTTTTTTTCTTCTTATATCTGTTTGGATCTGCAAAAAAATCTATCACATAACATTTGGTAATGAATTCGGCTGAATGGACTATTCCTTCCGGTATAAGATAACGATCTCCATTAGTATAAGTTTTTGTTTTACCATCAATTGTAAGCTTCATCTTACCTTCCAACACCATTCCCCACTGCGTGCAATGTGAGTGATCAGGGATTTTTCCAATTGGTTCCAGTTCAAAGAATACAGCAGATATTGCATCATTCTGCATCAACCAACCTCTAACGCCATCTAAAGCAATTTCAATTTCCGGTAAATTCTTTATCATCTCGGGATAAATATCATTATTTAACATTCCTCTTTCCCCCATACTCTTCTTGTTTTCTTGCAAATTAGACTCTTTGTTGAATGTCTCCGTAAGAGTATCTCATAGAGACAATATACACTCCGTCTTTCTGAGAGACTCTACTCGCTTTTCCCTCGAAGAATCTGGAGTGCTAAAATATTTCAAAATACACATTTATCAGAATAAACCTTTAGCAAAGCCACCATCTACTTTTAAAGATACTCCAGTAATATATCCTGCTCCTTCTGAAACCAAGAAGGCAACTGCCTGAGCAAATTCTTCTGGAGAACCAATTCTCTTCATTGGAATATTAGTTTCCAACTTTTCATAAAACTCTTCTATCGTACCCTTACCGCTTTCTACAAAGGCTTTTGCAAGATTTTCCACTCTTTGCGTTTTAGTATATCCGGGACAAATGGAATTTACAGTGATGCCGTCTTTTGCTACTTCATTGGAAAGACTTTTCATAAAGCCAATAACAGCAGTTCGTGCAGTGTTAGATAGAATCAGATTTTCGATAGGTTGTTTCACTGAAACTGATGTCATCATTACAATCCTGCCCCATTCTTGCTTTTGCATTAACGGAACTACTTTCTGACAGAGTGATATAGTGCTTAACAAATTTAATTCCACAGCTTTCCGGTAATCTTCTACATCAAAATCTATAAAACCACCTGCAGGAGGACCTCCTGCATTTGTTACAAGAATATCTATAGTTCCAAATTCCTGTATGACAGAATCTATCATTTGTTTCACCTGATTTTCATCAGTAACATCACAAGCAATTATCGAGACTTCTGCATTTATTTTTTCTGCTATCTCAAATTTAGTTTTTTGTAAAGATTCCAAGTTTCTAGAACAAATGATAACATTAGCACCTTCTGAAGCTAACTGAGTTGCCACTGCTTTTCCCAAACCTTTGCTGGCAGCAGTTACAAGGGCAATCTTACCTTTAATTCCAAGATCCATCTACATCTCCTATTTTTGTGCTTTAACACACTCTGCTAATCTATACACAGCTTCTGCAATTTGCTCTTTACTTGCAAATGAAAAGTTTATCCTCATTTCATTCTTACTGGGATTTTCACCAAAGAAAACCTCTCCCGGTACAAAAGCAACTTTGTACTTGATGGCTTCATAGAAGAGCTTCATTGTATCTATTTTTTCGGGTAATGAAACCCAGAGGAATAAACCTCCTTCCGGTTTTGTCCATGTCACTCCCATTTCACTTGGAAAATGCTTTTCCATAGACTGCAAAAATACGTCGAGTTTCTCGCTGTAATATGCCTTACATTTTTCCATATGTGTGTCGTAATCCATTTCAGTTAAAAATGCTGTGCAAAGATCCTGATTATATTTTGGTGTATTTAAAATGTTCCCACCTTTGATGTTACCCATTTTTTCAATAACTTCTTTTACCCCAATATTAAATCCAACTCTGATACCCGGGCAGAATATTTTTGAGAATGTATAAAGTCCGATCACATTAGTTCCATTTCTTTTCTGATCCAGAGAGAATATGGAAGGAATTGAATTTCCTCGATAACGAAGATCACGGTAAGGGCTGTCTTCCACTATTGGAATATCAAATTCATAGCTGAGATCAAGAAGTGCTTCACGCTTTGCAAAACTTGTGGTAATACCTGTGGGATTTTGGAAATCTGGTACAACGTAAATGAATTTTGGTTTTTCATCCATCATATTTAATCTTTTCCGGTATTCATCTACGTTAGGTCCATCATCTTCTATATCTATCCCAACTATTTGCGGATTCTGCATCTGGAAGGCAACGATCGCACCAGCAAAAGTTGGACGATCTAACATAATTACATCACCGGAATTCAAGAATAATCTCCCTGTAAGATCTAAGCCATGCTGTCCGGAAGATGTTACCACAACTTGCTCTTTAGAGATATTTATATTATCTCTTTTAAGAAATTCTATGATAGCATTTTTCAAGCTCTCTTCACCTGGAACAGCAGTATATTGGAAGATATTCTCTAAATTATTTTCCAATAATTTCTTTGAAACTGCTCTCATCTGAGTTTTCTGGAACATATCAGGTGAAGGAAGTCCACCGGCAAGTGAAATTATTTCAGGATCATTAAGATATTTGAATATCTTACCAATTGAATATCCTTCGAAATCCTTCATTATTTTGGAATATTTTTCTTTCCAATCCGTAATCATTTTTGCTCCTATCTCAACTCGACTTGAGTTTGAGAATCATGAGTCGGGTTAAAGTTATTCATTTGAATTAACCTTCCGAAGATAAAGAATTATTGAAAGTTACATAACCTTCAGAAGGTAGATAAATTTCCTAATACGAGCTGCCGCCAAAAATTGGTTTAATGCCTTTCTTCATAAAGCTTTTTCCATCTTTAGTTGCTTGTAAAGATTTATAATAGATCACATCACCGATCTTCTCGGCATTTTCCTCACGCTCTTCTTCCGATAGAAAATAAGCCATCATTGTATCCAAATCACGGGCAGTTCCATCACTTTCATATTTGAATGTCATATTGGTTCCACTTTCCAGAACTTTAAACGCATTATCAGTCCAGTTAAATCCTTCAATACCAAGATCGGGATTAATATAAATATGCGCTGCCAAACTCACGCCTTTTATTCCGCTTTCATCAAGTTCTTTTGCACATTGGATAAATGTTTCTGCTGTAGCACCATTTCCAATATTGATCTCATAAAGAGGAGAAGTGTTATCATCACGCAGATAAGATTTCATAATATTGAGAAGCATTCGTAAATGCATCGTAGTTTGTGTGGAAAGTAACATAGAAATTTTGAAATGGAGATTTGGAATATCTCTTCCATAATAACAGGCTGCAATAATTGAGCTCCAGCTTGGATTTAGAAAGAAATCTGCACCGGTTGCCAAAGCAGTTCTGGTAACACCGTCAAGATATACAAGATGATTATCATTAGCACATTCAATTCCACCAAAATTTCCAAAGAAAGTTCCCTGATTCTTTAAAATAATAGCAGCATTCTCTGTATCAACTTCGGAAACTTCAAATTTTTTACCTGTAACATCTTCCAATTTTTTAAACCTTGCTTTCGGTTGTGGAATTCCAATTAAGTTTGTACTGCAAAATTTTGAAACCTTCATTAAATTTTCACTCATCATTAAAGTTGCCATTAAATCACCATTATAAATGTAATTATCGGTGAGAGCAACAACCGAGATAAATTCTGAAGCAACAAAACAATTTTCTCCATTCTCGGCACTGGCAGCAATTCTCTTCATTCCGTGATGAGTTACCTTTGCGCCTTGCCAACCAGAAACCTGAGCTGTGGCAACACCAAGAGAATTATCGTAGCTGATATTATGCTTCTTCTCATAATCTTGAACTTTAGGGAATTTCTTCACAAGTTCCTCAGCATCAACTATCATATCACCAAAACCTTTTTCTTTTAAAATTCTCTTCCTGGTTTCATATTTTCTCATTTCAGTAATTGTTTCACTAATTCTCTTTGCACCACCGTGAAACTCTTTTAAAGCATCAATTGCTTTTTTGTCATCCTTCGATAAAAAATCAAAATACATCTTTCCTCCTGTTAAGAGTCGGCTTTCGGTTAATGTCCAAAATCGATCTTAGTTTTCTTTTTTTTATTTTAATAATATTACTTTTTTTGTATAAATATCATTTATCGTTTCGAGTGTATAAAAATAGATGCCACTGGATATTTTCTTTCCATTTTCATCAGTTCCATCCCAGCTGACACTATGGCTTCCTTGAACCAGAACGTCACTAAGCAATGTTCTGATCTTGTGCCCTTTAATATTATAAATACATAATTTTACATCTGTTGTTTTGGTAAGAGAAAAAGATAAGTTTGTAGAACTATAGAAAGGGTTTGGAGATACAGTTAGAAAGGAATGATCCTTAAAATAGTATGAATTTGCACTGGTGTTATATGTAAAAAGCTCTTCAGTATCCAAGATCGTGGGTTCTAATTGATAAGCAGGAGTGCCTACCGTAGCTGTTGACCATTTTATTAAATTAAGTGATGGAACATATTGTATTGTATGGATATTATGCGAAACTCCTGCCGCTCCAGCTAAAATATCCCAACTCCGTATAACATCAATATCCGAACTGACAGAAAGTGAATCTGCAATATTATTATAACGATAACAACCGGCGGGTGGATACAATTCTCTAAAATGATTTGTAGCTACTAGATGTTCATTTGGAATTACAGTATTATCATTATCATCTCGAACAACAATTCCATTTTGGTTGTTACATTCGATGATCAATCCACTCTCATGATTTGCGGTATGAACAATAGAACCACTTAATTGATAATTCTCCTCTATCGCAGCCTGAACATCTTCAGGAGCGATTTCATAGTCACCATCATAATCGTAAACCTCAATTCCATTTCTGATTGATAAAAATATTGGGTGGAAAGGATAAGTATTTGGATGTTCATTATGATTTCCCATATTCATGAATGCACATAGTCCATTTTCATTAATACTGGATAAACCTCCAATCAAACCCGGAAACGTGAATGACAGCCAGTTAACCTCGTCAGCTTCCGATGGGATGTGAACAACCAATAAATGGTTTTCCAATAAAGCTGTATGCGGTGTCCAGTCCATGTTTCTAGTAATTACCAGGTTTCCCGATAATTCAGGATCCAATATTGTACTTCCGCCCCAGCTGGATAAACTTGAACAACCAAATTGATAGTTCAAGTTTAAGTCTCCCAATGCAGCCAGATCTACAATAGCATTAGAAAGTAAAAGATCATTTGCATCTATGTCTCTGCCTAAAATATCACTGAAGAGAACAATATCAGCTTCTATCATTCCATCTATTATCCCTTCAGTTTCGGAAATATACTTTTCCTCAATTTGGAAATTATCTAGAAAATATGTTCTCGTACTTTCGTAGAGATATGAATTTCCACCAAAAAAAGCGTATATAAAATAGCTCTCAGAAATCTCTTTAATCTTATCTCCAAATAGATAGCCGGTTGCGTAACCTCGCTCATAATGTGTTCCCCAAACCTTAAGGATTTTCTTACCATCTACACTTAGAGTATCTCCATTAACATTTTGAGCATTAATAATTGTTAATACAAACAAAAAAATAAAAATAAATAACATATTTTTTTTCATAAATCCTTCTTATATAATTATATCTTCAAGTTTTCGTTTAGGAACATGATGCGTTCCATTTTCATCCCGCCAATATTTAACATCATCATTTTCAACATATTCGAGTTTTATGTTTTCTTTTGATTTACCAAAAGCAATTACATTAGAAATCGAATATTTTTTTGGAATATCAATTAGTTTTTGTAGTTTTTCTTTTTTTACGCTTCCAAAAATACAACCACGTAGATCTGATTCTACTGCACCGAGCAATATGGATTGACATGCAATACCTACATCACAAGCTACTTTTACAAGATTTTTCTCTGTTGATAATATGATAATATATGCTGA
>JAUVKM010000040.1 GCA_030596265.1 Candidatus Cloacimonadota bacterium | reverse complement strand
GATAAAAAAAATGATTATTCCATTTTGCGAAAAAGAATTACTCAATATGGCGATTATGCCAAAGCTATTACCGGAGCCGTTATTGCTAATCATATAATTAGTGCATTAAATGCATTTAGGGTTAGTTCTCGTTTAAAAAATTTAAATGCTCAGATTCAACTTGATAGTAATATGAATCCGATTTTCACATTACAATATGAATTTTAAATAAATATCAGGAGGAGAAGAATGTCTGTTGTTATCACAGGAAACGATCTAAGAATAGAAGATGTCTATAACGTTGCCCATGGGAAAGAAAAAGTAGAGTTGCATCCTGATGCGCTCAAAAGAATTGTTACTTGCAGAGCCTTTATTGAGCAGAAAATCGTAGAAGGCGAGATCATGTATGGTGTCAATACCGGTATCGGTGAATTTTCTGAAGTTGTTCTGACTGGTGATCAGATCAAACAATTTCAAAAATATCTAATTTACAACCATTCAGCCGGAATTGGTGAGCCTTGCCCGATTGAACATGTTCGTGGAGCAATGCTGGGTCGTATTAATGTTCATGCTAATGGTCATTCCGGATGCCGCCCGATAATTACACAAACACTTATTGAAATGCTGAACAAAGGCGTAACCCCTGTAGTATGTGAAAAAGGAAGTGTTGGAGCCAGCGGTGATCTTGCCCCAATGAGTCAGATAGCTCTTCTTATGATGGGCGAAGGTGAAGCATTTTATAAAGGAAAAAGATATTCAGGTAAAGAAGCTTTGGCAAAAGCAGGAATAGAGATTCCAGGATTAGAAGCACGGGACGGATTAGCAACAATAAATGGAAGTAATCTACTTACAGCCATGGCAGCCCTTATTATTTACGAAACAGAAAGATTCTTCAAGCAGGCTGAGATTGCAGCAGCAATGACTTTGGAAGCACTTATGGCAAACCTTAAACCTTATGATGAGCGACTTCATAAACTTCGTGGTTTCCAGGGTGCAGTAACTTCTGCAGGAAATATTAAGAAAGTTATTGAAGATTCTGACTTGCTTAAAGGAATGAAAGTACGAGTTCAGGACGCTTATAGTATGCGTTCAACTCCTCAAGTTCTAGGTGCCGCTAGAGATCAGTTACGTTGGACAAGAAGTCAGGTCGAGATTGAATTAAACGGAGTAGGTGATAATCCTATCTTCTTACCAAAAGATGGAATTGTTCTAACCGGAGCTAATTTTCAGGGGTCACCCGTAAGTGTTCCTGTAGATATGTTGGGAAGTGTTATCACAATGGTTTGTGTGATATCCGAACGAAGATTGAATCGTCTTTTGAATCCGGCTTTAAGCGTAGGATTACCAGCATTCCTTACAAAGGGCGCTGGAATGTTCTCCGGACATATGCTCAGTCAATATACAGCCGATATGATGATCGTAGAAAATAAAATCCTTTCTACTCCCGCTTCAATTCAGTCAATTCCAGCAGCGGCAGATCAGGAAGATTTTGTAAGTATGGGAATGAATACTTCACTTAAAACAAGAAAGATACTCGAAAATGCTTACGGTATTTTAGGAATTGAATTTATCGCAGCCACTCAAGCTCTCGACTTTAGAGATTATACCCCGGGGAAAGGAACTCAAGCTGCACATAAAGCAGTACGAAAAATCGTTGATCATCTTGATGTGGACAGACCACTTTTCGATGACCATAATAATATGATGAAAGCTGTAAAAGATAGAGTTGTACTTCATGCTGTTGAAGAAGCGATTGGAGAATTGAAAACTTATTAATTGGAGAAAACTTGTGTCTGTAATTCTTACCGGAAACGATCTTACATTAAATGATTTAAGTAGAATCGTATATGATAGGGAAAAGGTTGAACTTCATCCAGATTCTATTATTAAAATTGTAAAATGTCGTGATTACGTTGATAAAATAATTGAAGAAAACCGTGTTGTTTATGGATTAACAACCGGATTTGGTAAATTTGCTAATATCCATATTCCTAAAGATCATATTGAAGAGTTGCAAAGAAATCTTATTCTAAGTCATGCAACAGGGGTAGGACAAAACCTTTCTATTGAAGAGACTCGAGCAGTGATGCTTCTCAGAATCAATGTACTGGTAAAGGGATATTCCGGTATTAGATTAAGCACATTACAAACATTGATTAACATGTTAAATAAAGGAGTGCATCCGTGCATTCCCGAGAAAGGATCTGTGGGAGCCAGCGGAGATCTAGCACCGCTTTCGCATCTTGCTTTAGTTTTACTCGGAGAAGGGAAAGCAGAATATCAAGGTAAAATAATTCCTGGAAAAGAAGCACTCGAACTTGCTGGTATTGAGGCTGTTGTTTTAAAAGCTAAAGAGGGACTTGCACTGAATAACGGCACCCAGGTAATGACAGGGGTTGGAGCATTAAATTTGCTGCGTGCTGAGAGGCTATGCCGAATTGCCGATATTGTTGCATGTATGAGTATAGATGCTCTAATGGGAACCAGATCTGCATTTGATGTACATATTCATGCCCTAAGACCTCATAAAGGGCAGCAGAATTCTGCTAAAAACTTAAATTCCCTGCTTAAAGATAGTGATCTAAACTGCTCTCATAAATATTGTAGCAATGTTCAAGATGCATATAGTTTGCGATGTACCCCTCAGGTAAATGGTGCTGTTCGAGATGCCTTACAATATATTCGTAACACAATTGAGATAGAAATGAATTCTGCAACAGATAATCCACTCATCTTTCCCGATGAAGACAAGGTTATATCAGGTGGAAACTTTCATGGAGAGCCTATTGCATTTGCGATGGATACAATGGCTTTCACAGTTTCTGAATTGGCTAACATCTCTGATAGAAGAACCGAACAGCTACTTAATCCAGCCCTGAATAATGGTCTTCACCCATTTCTTGCTCCTCGTCCCGGACTAGACTCAGGATTTATGATCGCACAAGTTACATCTGCAGCACTCGTTTCTGAAAACAAGATTCTATCTCATCCATCGTCGGTAGATTCCATACCTACATCCGCAAATCAAGAAGACCATGTAAGTATGGGAACTATAGGAGCAATGAAAGCCAGAACTATCTTAGATAATGCAAGTATAGTTTTTGCTATTGAACTTATGACAGCATGCCAGGCACTTGACTGTAGAAAAATTAAATCATCACCTGCGATTGAAGCCGTGAAGAAAGAGATTCGCAAGACTGCAGAATTTCTGGATCGTGATCGCATCTTGACTGATGACATTAATAATTTAACACAGATCATCGATTCTGACATTATACCGGAAATCGTTAAACAATTTATTGAGTTAAGATAGGTTTAGATGAAATTAAAGATCTGTATTCTGTTAGTTTTGGTGCTTGTTACTTCTGGATGTGTTTATTATAATACTTTTTTTAATGCTGAAAAATATTTTAACGAAGCTCAGGAAATCGAACTAAATGATAATGGCAAACCTACAACAAATGCAATTCAAAAATATAAGAAAGCTATAAAAAAATGCGGAATTGTACTGGAATATTATGAAGGCAGTAAATATTCTGATGATGCACTTTTATTAATGGCAAAATCTTTTTTCTACATTGGTAGGAACTACACTCAGACAATCTCGACATTAGAAGATATGATTAAATTCTATCCTGAGAGCGAATTAGTTTCTGAAGCAAAACTTTATGTTGCTCGCGCAAAATATGAATTCAGACAAGAAGAAGAAGCTTATAATCTACTTCATGAATTTCTAGTGAATAATGAGTTTAAGGATCATCATCCAGAAGTTCTGCAAATTTTGGCAAATTATAAACTGCAAGAAAACGATTATGTTCAAACAGATTACTATCTAAATAAGCTGATTGAAGATTATCCCGATTCAGATGAATATGAAGAAGCTTTCTTCTTACAGGGAAAATCTCAAAATGAAGCAGGTAATTATATTAAATCTAATGAGATATTCTTAAAACTTTTAAAATCTAAAGTAACTAGAAAAACCAAATTTAATGCAAAGTATTATATTGCACTGAATCACCTTTTATTAGAAGAATATCAACAAGCTGCCGATTATGCAACTAAGCTTCTAAAAGATGAATATCGTGATAACAAAATTTCACGAATTCGACTTGTTCAAGCTCGTAGCTATGCAGAACTGGATAATGTCAATGATGCAGTGGCATTGTTAGAAGCCATAACGGAGGATAATAAACGAACAAGTTTATCTGCTCAAGCTTTCTACTATCTAGGAGAAATCTATTTCCATAAATTAAAAGAATACAGTACTGCTATTGAGTTTTACAATAAAGTTAGAAATGAATATAGAAATTCTAAGTATTTGGAAGACTCGATTTCTCAAAGTGTAATAGCCAGTCAAATCATTCAATATTATTCTCCTACTTCAATAATATCTGCTGAAGAATTGATAAATCAACAATTCAAGTTAGCAGAATTCTATATAGAGTATTTGGAAATGCCGGATTCTGCTTTGATTATTTATAATGACATTATTCAGCAAGAGAACAGGTTTAGAATTGCAATTGATTCAATGCAGATACAACTGGATTCTTTATTTGTTATCATTGACTCTTTAGAGATAACAGATTCTTTAAGTCAAATCATAATATCTGATTCATTAATTCAAACCACATTAACCGATTCATTATTACAAATTACAATATTAGATTCAACAAAGATAGATGAAAAAGAAGAGATTATAACACAAAAAGCAAATCTTCAAGCTGAATATAATTCCCTAAAATTGTTAATAAAGAATACAAAGAAAAATATTTTACTCTATCAGAAAGAATTTGTTCCATTCGCAAAACTCACAAAATTGTGGTTATATAAAAAAGTCACAGCTGATTCAATCCAAGCCAATATAATATATAATGAATTGCTAACAGACTATCCTGATAACAAATATACTTATGCTGCTGAACAATTTCAGGCAGGAAAAGACTCTATAATTATTGCTACCAGAAAGCATATTAAGGAAACTGCAGAATATGACTTTGCTATTAGTTTTATCGAAGCCCAACCTGAAAAATCTGTTGAATTTCTTGTCCCGATCACAAATAATACTCAACATAAATATAGGCATAAAGCACTCTACAGTCTGGGTTACATTAATTATTTTGTGCTGATAGACAGCTTATCTGCAAAACCATATTTCGATTCGGTTCTTGCTTACACTGAAAATTCAGAATTCAAAACAGAAGTTTCAAAGTTCTATGATGGTGAGAATTTCATTAAGATATCACGTCTTCCTTTTATTGAGCAGATGATCCAGGCGAAAATAGATAAAGAAAAAGCTGAACAAGAGGAACAGAAAAAGGAAGAAGAAGAAATGAATAAAGAGAGTAAAGATTCTGAAAAGGAAAAGGTTTCTGAAAAATTACCTGAAGAAAAAGTGGAGCCTGAACAGCAACCTAACGCTAAGGATAAAGATTTATGATTAGAAAGGATAATATCCTTTCACTGCAGAATCCTATTCTGAAAATTTTTATCTGCCTAGTTTTAATTATTCTTTCCTCAATTATCAGTTTCGATAAATTTCTCATAATTTTTGGTTTTACTCTTTTATATCTGATCATCTCACCCACTATTTATATTATCTGGTTAAAAACACTTATAAAAATAACTCCTTTTTTTATTTCTTTGTATATTTTTGGAATTCTCTTTCAAATTCCCTTTACTGATCAATGTTTCCTCTCTGCTCGTATTATCCATATTTTGCTCATTTCAGTATATCTTGTTGAAACATCTTCTATCGATTCATTCATTTCTTGGAACAAAAGTAATGACTCGGAATTTTGGTTTAAATTTAAGTTCTTTTTAGTAGCAACAATTCATTTTATTCCAATACTCACAATAAAATTTAAAAATAATAGAAAATCCCATAAGAATATCGTTGATATTATTGTGTTATCAATGGAAGATTGTTTAAAAGAAATTTATAAAGTTGAAAAAACTGTTATTAATGAAGTGGAAATTAATAATGAACAGTTGAAAGTTGCATTCTGGGCAAATTTTTATCTATTATTATTGGTGATTATTCCCGGCCTTTTTATGTTCATCAATTATTAATTAGGTTGGAACATGAAGAATTTTTTAGCTAAAATAAGTTATGATGGTACAGATTTTAGTGGATGGCAGATCCAAAAAGAGGGTAGAACAGTTCAGCAGGTTTTAGAAAGTGCACTCTCCCTGATTGCAAAAGAAGAAATTAAAACAACTTCTGCCGGTCGTACAGATGCAGGTGTTCACGCAATTGGGCAATACGTAAATTTCCACTTTCCAATACAAATGACGGAAAAACAGATACAACATGCTCTGCGGGCAAAACTTCCCCATGATATATTGATTACACAAGTTGTTGAAGTTATCAATGACTTTAATGCCCGGTACGATGCAAAAAGCAGAACCTATAGATATATTCTTGCAAAAAGACTCACACCTTTTAACAGAAAATATAAAAGTTTCATCCCAAAGGTAAATGTAAAAACAAAAATTGTAAAAAAATGTCTTAAGTATTTCATTGGCAGACAAGATTTTACGTCTTTTACTAAGTTCAACCCTGACCTGAATAACTATTACTGCAATATACTAAATTTTAAATTTGAAGAAACCGATGATGACTACAGATTTGTGATCCAGTCAAATAGATTCTTACACAACATGGTGAGAAGAATTGTAGGTACCATTATCAATATTTCTAACAACGATATTGACCCAAATATCATTGAAGAATTGATAGCAGATAAAACATCGAAAAATAGACTTATCACAACGGCTCCACCTAATGGTTTATATCTAATTGAGGTAGAGTATCCAAAAAATAAGTTGTTATATTAAACTATTATTTATAAGTAAATTGTATATTAGTATAATTTATTTTGTTATATAATCATAATAGATATAGAAAACAATAATTATATTGACTAAAAAAAGTATAATATTAAAAAGTAACAAATATAGAGGAGGAAGAAATGTTTAAAAAGAAAAATGCAATATATTTTATAATTGTTGCTGTCGTAGTGTTTATGGTATTAACATCTTGTGATGCCAGAAGGGGTACATTAAACGCAAATTTACAGCCCTATATTACAATAACAAATTATTTTGGTGTTGAAAGTGATACTTTAATAACCGAATCTCTATTATTTCAGCAAACTATCCAATGGAGTGGTACTGATGAAGATGGGGTAGTTGAAGGATATGCATTTAGAGTACTAAATGAAGATGGAGATCCTATTGCAACTCCCGGATATGATGCAATTACGGAAGATGGATGGGTTAAATTCTATACTCCTAATGCTGATCTAAGCATTCCATTAAATATATCTGAGGATACTACAATATGGATGGACCACACTTATGCTACAATTAATTTTCCTGCTGCTGATGCAAATGGAGACAGTGCAAATGTAATTAGTATCTTTGAAGTTAAGTGTAGAGATAATATTTTAAGCGAAAGTGAAGCAGCCACTAAATATTTCCAAGCTCATTCTAATACTCCTGGTGCTATGGTACTATCAAATATCAATGGAGAAACCATTAGTACTGCTATAGTTTTTGAGTTTGCGATGAGTGATGAGGATCCATTTGTTGGTGATGATGCTTATTACTATAAATATAAACTTGGAAGACGTGATCTTGACGGTGTTATTATTCCTGATAGTGGCTATGATAATGAATGGATATCTACATTGGGATTCAATGATGTCACAATATCTCTTCATAGTGGTTTAAATGGCAATCCGCTTATCCCTAACGATCTTATAGATAATGTTCCTCAAGACTCAACTTTCCTTATTGTGAAAGCTATAGATACTGCACTTATCGAGTCAGATGAAATCGAAATATCGTTTATTGTTAAAGAGGGATTCTATCCAGGCACAATAATTTATTATGGTGAAGGTAATTCAAATGCAAATGGAATTTATGCACTTGGAACAGACCATTTTGCAACCTATCTTGATGAAGGAATTTCAGATATTTTGCCTTCTGTGCAAATAGGAAATGAAGCTCATTATGCTACAGCATTCTGGTATAATGGTGAGGGAAAATATAGTGCAATTGGGAGTAACAACTTTAAAATCTATATGAGATGGGGATATTATGGTGAATTTATAGATAATAATCCTAAAAAACCAAGAGATGGAATAACACTTGATGAGATAACTGGGCAACCATATTTCTGTGAAATTGTTGGTTATGATCTTAGACTTGATGGAGAGCCATACTACTATCCTCCTATCCCTGCAGAAGGTGATAATCTTCAAATAGATGATGATGGTAAAGAATGGCTCCGTGTGGATTACAATGATCCTATTGGTCAAGAAACAATTGTTACACTCACAAGCTTTGGAGGTTCACTTGACAATATGTATAGTGAACATACTTTCGAAGTTAGAGCTATTGACCTTCAGGGTGCAGTAGATCTCACTCCACATGAATTTGATTTTACAGTAGCAGCACCAATTCCTAAAGAAGAAAAATCAGGTGTATTGATTATTGACGATGATGGGTATGGAATTCCTAATGAGTTTCCCGGTCCATATGTCGATTCATTATACACTTATATAATTTCGGACTATGTGTCTGAACATGGCTTAATTAATAGAGAAGAATTAAATTTAATGATATTTGATAATGAAATGGGTGGACTTCACTATAGTAAATCTATTATTGCACCAACTGATATTCAGCAGTATAAAGCAATAATATATCACTCGGATAATGGAACAGTAAACTTTGATTTTTGGAAAGAATTTGAACCCCTAAAGATTTATTTATCACAAGGCGGTAACCTGATATTAAGTGGAGGGAGTAATCTTGAGTATGTAGAGGGACGATGTGCTGATAATGGGTTTGATATTTTTGAAGATTATTTTGGTATTCCTATGAATGAAGAAGAGGCAATTGTTCGTGTATCAACATCTTATACAGGTAACCCATTCTTTATAAAAGCAGTAGCAGAGGATAACTACAACGAGATTGATCTGCTATTACCAAGTTTTAACACTTCAATTACAAACCCATATAATCCACCCGCAAGTGTAGAAGGACTTGGTCCTGTAGCTTATTTTAATTATTATGAAGCAGAAGTTATCTATAGTTACGGGTGTAAACCTGTTGGTCAAGGCAGTTACGATCCTTCACAAACAGAGTTTGATGAATACAATGGGAAACCAATAGCATTAAAAAAAGTATCTGATAACAACTCATGCTTCATATTCGGATTCCCTCTTTCTTTTATGGAACCGGAACAAGTTAAATCTATGATGACTCAAATATTAAATGATCTTCCGTAAATAAATAATCTTTTATCAGAAAGTGATGCCGGTTTACCGGCATCACTTTCTTTTTATCCATTTATTTTCACCCACACTGTTGCAATGTTAGTTCTATAGAAATCTGTAACCTTATTCTCTTGTTTTACACTGTGTTGAATTAATTTTGAGCTAACAAAGATAAGTATGATGTTATCTTTTAACTCCTATCTTAGTTTCCTTTCTAAATCCTCCTTCTACTTGTATTGCCTCAATCAGTATAGAGGAAATATCAAGTTTAATCTCAAATTTCCAATAGATGTCCAAATATATGGAATAATTAGTATCAGTATCTAACTTATAAGAATCCTGAATATTTCCGTGAAGAAAGGGTAAAAATTAATGATTCTCATTAAGCAATTTTAATAATCACTCATTCTTTAACATAAGGTTTAAGTAATGAATGAATACCTCTGAATGACGATGATCTATATTTCACTTATACATAATCTTAAACAATTGGCTATTTAGATCTTACGAGTATTTAATATTAGATATCTATAACAAAGACATACAAAGTCTATATACCTAATTCAATCTGTCATATCAAGCGGGATGAAATAAAAAATGTAACCCTTTGTAAAATATTTTTCAAAAACTCTTGCATTTGACTCTTTCAGGATTGGGAAAAAGTAAGCAACCTTAAATAGCTAAACAGGAAGATATTTTGAAAGAAACCTTTTTAAGGTAATCTTCCTCTTATTTTATAAAAAACATTGTTCTGCTGTTTATCTATTGTTGATAAGTTGAACTTATTAACACAATTGCATTAGTAAGTTCTTCTTGCGAAAGAGTATATAGTTGTCATTCCTCCCGATAAATCGGGAATTAGTAATCTTTATCTTTACAAATAAATAAAATATTATACATGATCAATGTATAATTTTATTTGAATGTTAGGCTTAATTGTAAAAAAAAATTGCTAAAATCATCTTTAAGTATTTATATTATTGTTATTTAAGTGCATATTCTTACGCAAAGGGATAAAAATGCCTAACAAATATTGTCCTATCTGTGGTTCAAAACATACTAATAAAATGGCACACGCAATCAAAAACAGCGATATAAATGTTGCGATTGCGGGCGAATATTTCAATATCAACGCAAAAAAAGAATCCTTTGATGACCAATTATGGAACCAATATATAAACGGATATCGAACTCTTCAATCTCTTAGTACCCGATACAATTTTTCTTTAAAAACGAGGTTTTAAGGAACTTTTGGGTTACTATTTAGATAGGATTTCATCAATAATTCTTTTTCCCCTCCATTCATTTAAGCCTAATATTAAAGCCTTTGCGAGGATGACATAAGCTCCAGTCTTTGCTGAACTACAACTTAGCAAGCAGTATAATAATAAAAAAGCCCCGACAAACCGGGGCTAATTTATAACTATTAACAGCTATATTGCTATTTCATAAGAAAAAAAGAAATTGCCCTCCGGTAAAAACCGGTAGGGCAAAATTCTCTTACTTCAGAAGAATCATTTTCTTTGTTGAGGAGTAGTTTCCAGATTTCATTTTATAGAAATAGATACCACTTGATACTTTCTGATTTTTATCATTTATACCTTCCCAAACAAGAACATGATTACCAACTTCCATATGCTC
>JAUVKM010000138.1 GCA_030596265.1 Candidatus Cloacimonadota bacterium | reverse complement strand
GTAAAAATTCATAGTTTTAATTTCTGGTATCCTCAATACTTAACTTATAGCCTTAAACACTTCGATCTAACTTTCCATTATCCATCTAATTATGACCTTATTAGTGTAGGTAAAAAGGTGTCTGAAGGAAAGCTCAAAAAGGTTAAAACAGCTCGATGGGTAACTAAATATCCTGTAAATTTTGCTCCGTTTAATATGGGTAAATTTAAGAATGAAGAATTTAATAATCCTTCTATACCGGCTCTTTCGCTTCACTTGAATAAAAACCTGAACGATGCAAAAGCAGATGTTGCTAACAGTATAGCATTTTATCAAGCTGTTTATGGAAAATGTAAATTTGATACACTTACCGTAGCCGAGATCCCTCAATTTCTTTCCGGTCAGGCATATCCCGGACTGGTCAATTTCTATTCGGATGATTTTATTACAGATGCAGTTTATAAAGTTTATTTTGATATTGATATTAATAAAACCGATTTTGTTCAACTAAGATCACATGAAGTTGCTCATCAGTGGTGGGGTTGCGGAATTGGAAGCAGATCATACCATGATAAATGGCTGTTTGAAGGTCTGGCAGAATTCAGCAGTATCTGGTTTATTCAGACATCATTGAATGATACAAAAAAGTACTTTGAATTCTTAACCAAATGGCGTAATAAAATAACCAAAGAACACAAACTAACTAAAAATAAGGATGAATCTGAGTGTCCATTGTGGCTTGGTTCGAGAGCTCCAAACTATATTAACTATTATAAAGGGGGTTGGGTTTTTCATATGCTGCGTAATCTTATGATTGATCTTAAAACCTATGATGAATCAAATTTCAAAACAATGATGCAGGATTTCTACAATACTTATAAAAATTCCACAGCAACTACGGAAGATTTCAAGAAAATCGTGGAAAAACACATGAGAACAGATATGACATGGTTTTTTGATCAATGGGTTTATGGTAATGAAATCCCTAAATTTAAATTTAATTATGACATTATAAAAAAGGATGATGGAAAATATTATGCAGAATGCAATATTGAGCAGAAAAATGTAAGTGAAAACTTCAAAAGTTATATCCCCATTGAAATTGATTTTGGCAATAATCAGAAAGTAAGAATCCGAACATTGGTTGAAGGATCGGGAAAAGTATTTGAACTTCCTCTTCCACAAAAACCTAAAAAAATTAATTTTAATATCTTAGATTCTGTGCTATGTGAAGATTGAGATTTTAAACTATAGTTAAACATAGACCACAATTTCATTAAAGAGAAGAAGAATAAAACCTTTAAAAGTTTGCCAACTTAAAAAATGGTTATTCAAGAAATCTTTCCAAAGGGTACAAATTTTGAAAGGATTCAATAATCTACAACTAATCCAAATCTAAAAAAATCTTTACGATAAATATACACTACTAAGAGTGGTTTTTATAAAATTTTAGTTGGAGTAAGTTTATGGAAGAGCTTGGTAAAATAATCGTAATAGGTTCCGGAAATTGGGGAACCACACTGGCAATGATATTTTCAAAAAGGAATAAAGTTTATTTATGGACGATTAATGAACAGGAAGCGCAAGAGATAAATAAAACTCGTGAAGTCAAATTTCTGCCAGGTATCAAATTACCTGAAAATATAATCATTGAAAAGAAATTCTCGCGACAAATAGAGAAGAACGATATTGTCATTACTGCCATTCCTTCCCGTTTTATAGATGATCTTACAGATGAATTTATTGAAAATAAAATAGAAGAATTCATTGTTGTGAATGCATCGAAGGGTGTTGAACATACAACCCTGAAAACAGTTTGGGAAACCGTTATGGCAAAATTGCCTAAGGTTCAATTTGCTAATCTAGCAGGTCCCACAATTGCCCGTGAACTTGCCGAGGGATTACCCGCCAAAGCAATACTGGCAGCACGAGATGTTGCACTACTATTCCAATTACAGCATAAACTAGAAAATGATCTTTTAAAATTTGAATTCAGTAGAGATATAAAGGGAGTGGAACTTGCTTCTGCTTTAAAAGGACTAATTGCAATTGCTGTTGGAATGGCTGACGGACTAGGCTTCAAAACAAATATTTTTGGTATTATCATGACTTATGGTGTTGATGAATTTGTTACGATCATGAAATTCCTGGGTGTTTATCACAAAACTGCTTATAGTATTGCCGGAATTGGTGACTTGATTACAACCTGTATTTCCGAGAATAGCCGAAATAGAAAATTCGGTAAACTTCTGGGACAAGGCTATTCCACGGAAAATGCATTGAAAGAAGTAGGCATGGTTGTGGAAGGAGTTTCCATGGCAAAAACAATTAACAAACTTGCCAAATTCAATCTTTCCATTCCACTCATCTCCTGCGTTACACGCATCATCTTTGAAGATGTGAAAGATGTAAGAAAAGAATTTATGAATACACTTAATTCAATTTCGGGATAAATGGAATAAACGTTTAAAATAAAACATTGTAAATCCCCCTTTGTAAGGGGGAACAAAAGGGGGTTATGTTATGATAAACATTAATGTTAAGGGTAGTTATTTTCTTTATTATTTTTATTCATTTATAAACAAAACCCCTCTGGAAACTTCGTTTCTTTTCTCCCCTCCTAAAGGGGAGTTTATTTGTGATTTGATTAGATAACTTGTAATGCTAAGAATAAAATAATATTCTGGAGAATAACAAATTATGATAGCTAGATATATTGCTGTTTTTCTATATGCTGCAATGGTTATTACAATCGGGATAAAAGGTTCCCGCAAAACAAAATCATTTGATGACTTTACGCTTGGTGGCGGAAATGTTGGTCCATGGATGACTGCTTTTTCTTATGGAACTGCTTATTTTTCTGCAGTACTTTTCATTGGATTTGCAGGTAAGATCGGATGGGCATTCGGACTTTCCGGTTTATGGATCGCACTGGGGAATACAATAATCGGCGTGTTTGGAGTTTGGTATCTTCTGGGCATTAAAGTAAAAGAAGAAGCTCTTCGTTACAATGTTCATACTATGCCGGAACTGCTGGAAGCACGTTTTGCAAGTCCATTCTTGAAGATATTTACTTCTGCTGCGATTTTTATATTTTTCATCCCATATACAGCAGCTGTGTTTATGGGGTTGAGTTATCTTTTTGAATTTACTTTTAATATGCCCTATACTTATGTGCTTTTATTCATGGGTGTTTTCACAGGAATTTACCTGGTTCTCGGCGGTTATAAATCCATGGCTATGATAGATGTGATATTTGGTATGATCATGACAATTGGTGTAGTTATTCTTTTAGTCAGCACAATTCAAAAAGGTGGAGGATTACCAAATATTATTACAGCTTTAAAGGCGATAAGCCCTAAACTGATCGCTCCAGTTGGTCCTCCCGGAATTATTCCTTTGCTGTCACTTATTATGCTTACTAGTGTTGCACCGTTTGCCATGCCGCAGTTATTACAAAAGTTTTATGCGATCAAAGATAAAAGATCGGTAAAAATTGGAATGTTTGCTTCTACTGTATTTGCATTACTGGTAGCAGGAATTGCTTATTTCACTGGTGCTCTCACCAGAATCTTCTTGAATCCAACATCTAACCCTTTCGCATTTGAAAATGGTAAACCTGTATTTGATGCTTTGATGCCGGAAATGTTGATCACAGTTATTCCTTCAGCACTCACGGTTGTTATTTTGCTGCTTATTCTAGCAGCTTCGATGTCTACCTTGGCATCTCTGGTGCTTATTTCGAGTACATCGATTACTAAAGATATTTATAAGGGATTTATCAATAGAAAAGCGACAGATAAACAACTTACTTCGCTGGTAAGAATCGGCAGTGTGTTTTTTATTTTACTGTCTATGATGCTGGCCTTTATGAAACCGGCTGTGATCGTAACGATCCTCTCTATATCATGGGGAGCAATTGCCTCAGTTTTCCTGGGACCTTTCATTTGGGGATTATTCAATAAGAAAGTAACACGTGTGGGAGCAATTGTAGGATCTGTTGGTGGATTATCAATTTGCCTGGTTCTGTTTGTTGTTTGGGGAGCCAGAATGGTACCGCAGGCAGGTAGTGTGGGAATGATCGCATCTTTGGTATTGGTTCCAGTATTTAGTTTGTTCGGAAAGAAGGTAGGGTCAATTCCCCGAATTGACCGATAAGCTATGCTGATTTTTTTTTCACAATCTAAGGGTCAATTCCCCGAATTGACCGCGTATTTGGACGATTAAGGATAATCGTCCCTACAAAGGATTGTAGAATATTTGTGAATATGGATAGTCGTCTACTTCTTTTACAATTTCTTTCCTAATCGGATTCTCCATAATATAGATCGCTTTTTTTGTAATCAATTCATTGTTTCGCAAAACATGTTCATAAAAACCTCTCTGCCACAAGTCATTTATTTCATACTTTTCTTTTATGATTTTAGAAGTGTATCGTTTGAATGTTTTTACCCAATTTAATAAATCACTCTCATAATTTTTGGACAACAATAATAACAGATGCAAATGATTAGGCATTACACAATAACAAATTAAATTAATCTGTTCTAAAACATCTTTTCTGTAGATCAAATCTCCCTCAATCAACTTTGCAAATCTTTCATCTTTGAAATAATTATTCTTTTGAAATGTGCAAATTGTTACATAATATACATAGGAATTGCCTTTATAATCAAAATTCTTTAAATGAATGCTTTTACGTTTTGGTAATTTATTTTTATTCATAATTCCTGTAGGGTCAATTCACAGAATTGACTGCATTCTCGGACGATTAAGGATAATCATCCCTACAAATTCAGCTCTTCCAAATTCTCCAACACAAATTCTACTTCAACAATTACTAATGGTAAATCGTGCTTAATGAATTGCAATTTGGCAAAATCCTTTTCAGTCGTTAAAAGAAAATCTATCTTTTCCCGTTTCACCTCTCCCGAGATCTGTTTAATAATTTCTTCATTTTTGAAATCGTAGTGATCTGGAAAACAGAAATGCTTTTCAAAATGTAATCCGGCTTTGAGGATAGTATTTTCAAATGATTTTGGTAATCCGATTCCCGATAATAAAGCCAGTTTTCCTGTTGGTTTTATTTCTTTTCTATTTATATCTGTAAAACATTTAATATGGTATTTACCTTTTAAAATCGGTTTATTAAATTTCTGGATTTGAACTGGAATTTCTCCTTTCCCATTAAATACAATATAGTCAGAATATCTAAGTGCAGAAAGCGGTTCACGTAAAATCCCGGATGGCAGTACAAAACCATTACCAATTCCACCGATGGCATTGAAAACAACAAAATCAAGATCGTGTTGAACCTTGAGATGCTGGAATGAATCATCAAGAATAATGTATTCCAGATCAGGATATTTTTCTTCCAGAATTTGAATTGATCTTTTACGATCTCTACCAGCAATCACGGGAATTCCAGCAAGTTTTGTAGCCAGTAGGAAAGTCTCGTCTCCGGCATCTTTGGCAAAACTATTAACTTCATTCTCATCAGAGATAAGCTTGTTCTCGTTTTCAAATTTCCCTTTGTACCCTCGATGTGAAACTGCTACATTTTTACCTTGCTTTTGCAAATATTTTGCCAGAAAAATAGTTACCGGAGTTTTACCACTGCCACCACTCACGATGTTCCCCACACTGATTATTTTACAACTTGATTTAAACCTTCTGGAATGTAACTTTCTGCGAAGGAGTATTACAACAGAATAGATAACTGATAACGGCAAAAGTAAGTAAGAAAGCAACGATTTTTTATAAAGATTTTTTTCTATTAAATTTTGCATATTTTACCACACATAAGACAAATAAATATTACTAAGAAACCATTTGATACCGATATCCATATTTAATCTTAAATATGATTCATTTCCCAATTGAAAACTATAACCAAATCCTGAAGACAAACTTGGACCAAAACCTTCTCTTCCTCCTCCTGATGCAGGACTAAAGCTAAATCCGGTGAAGTACACATAATCAATTCCTGCTGTAAGTTGAGTGAAGTAACCTTTCCGTGTTCCGCTCCAAAAATAGTTGTAGGTTACAGCGGCTCCATACGTTTTTAATGCCGTTGAATGAAATCCATGGACATAATATTTATATTCAATCCAATGTTGGTCTTTATTATACCTGGCTGTGATTATACCCAAACACAACCGGGGAGAGAGCAATGGACTAACTGAAATGTATTTCTGAGTGAATTT
>JAUVKM010000137.1 GCA_030596265.1 Candidatus Cloacimonadota bacterium | reverse complement strand
AAAGCTCTTTATGAAGTCTATTCCAATTATGATGCCAGCCTGATCGAGATAAATCCATTAGTTCTTACGGGAGAGGATACTTTTTTAGCATTGGATGCCAAGATGGGATTTGATGATAATGCTTTGTATCGTCATGCTGATCTCAGAGAAATGCGTGATCTGGATGAGGAAGAACCTACTGAATTGGAAGCTGGAAAATATGGACTGAGTTATGTGAAACTTGATGGTAATGTTGGGTGCATGGTAAACGGAGCAGGATTGGCAATGTCTACCATGGATATTATTAAATTAAGTGGTGGCGAACCGGCAAATTTTTTGGATGTTGGTGGTGCAGCCAGTGCAGAAACTGTTGCCAAAGGTTTTGAAATAATATTGAAAGACAAAAATGTAAAAGCAATTTTCGTGAATATATTTGGTGGGATTGTACGATGTGATCGAATCGCCAACGGCATTTTGGAAGCAACTAAAAAGATAGATGTAAAAATTCCACTCGTTGTCCGCCTGGATGGTACAAATTCTGAAGAAGCAGCAGAAATTCTCAGAGCAGCTAACATAGAGAATATAATTACGGCTACTGACTTGGCAGATGGTGCCCAAAAAGTTGTTAGTGCTGCCAGGGGAGTGTGATCATGAGTATATTGGTAAATAAAGATTCAAAAGTTTTGGTGCAGGGTTTTACAGGAAAAGAAGGAACTTTCCATGCCCGGCAATGCATAGAATATGGCACCGATATTGTCGGTGGAGTTACACCTGGTAAAGGCGGGCAAACACATTTGGAAAAACCTGTTTTCAATTCTGTTCAGGAAGCAATAGAGGCAGTCCAAGCTGATGTAAGCATTATTTTTGTTCCACCTGCTTTCTCTGCTGATGCTGTGATGGAAGCTGCCGAAGCCGGAATCAAAGTAATTGTTTGCATTACGGAAGGTATACCTGTAGCAGATATGATGATCGCAAAAAAATATGTTCAAAAAAAGAAAGCAATTCTGATCGGTCCCAATTGTCCTGGAATTATTTCAGCAGAAGAAGCAAAAATTGGCATTATGCCCGGAGTTGTTTTCAAGAAAGGAAATGTCGGAGTAATTTCAAAATCGGGAACTCTTACCTATGAGGCTGCCAATCAAGTTGTACAAGCTGGATTAGGAATAACTACAGCAATCGGAATTGGCGGTGATCCAATTATTGGAACTACTTACATCGATCTCTTAAAACTTTTCGAAGATGATACCGAAACAGAGGCTATTGTTATGATCGGAGAGATCGGTGGAGATCTTGAGATTCAAGCTGCTAAATATATAAAAAAGAATATTACAAAACCAATTGTTGCATTTATTGCAGGACAAACTGCACCTAAAGGAAAACGAATGGGACATGCCGGCGCGATAATTGCCGGCAGTAAGGGAACAGCTAAAGAAAAGATGAATGCCCTGAAAGCCGTAGGTGTTCATGTGGTTGCCTCTCCAGCTGATATAGGTAAGAAAGTAAAAGAAGTGTTGGGGTAAAACCCCCTTCAATTCCCCCTTACGAAGGGGGACAGGAAAAAGAAAGCTCCTTTTTGTAAGGGGAGAAAGCCGCAGACAGAAGGTTTTTATCAGATTAATTAATAAGTGTTATCCTGAGCCCCGATTTGTCGGGGAAGGACGAAGGATAGTGAAAGAATAAAAGTTGTAAATAAATTAACGAGGTGATCCTATGCGAGAAATTAGCGTTAAAGAATTGATACCGGTTGTAAAAAAACTTTGCATTGATGCAAACTACTACATGGGTGAAGATGTAATTGCCAAGATAAAAGAATTCAAAGAAAAAGAAGATTCTCCCACAGCAATAAGTGTTTTGGATATATTATTGGAAAATTACAAATTGGCTGCTACTGAAAAAATGCCGAGTTGTCAAGATACCGGTATTGCTGTTGTCTTCGTAGAGTTAGGACAAGATGTTCACATAGTTGGTGGTGACTTTACTGAAGCAATAAATGAAGGTGTTCGACAAGGTTACAAAGACGGTTATTTACGTAAATCTATGGTTGCTGACCCTATAATAGATCGAATAAATACAAAAGATAATACACCGGCAATTATTTATACGGAAATCGTACCCGGTGATAAGATCAAGATCACGATTGCACCAAAAGGTGGTGGTAGTGAAAACATGAGTGAAGTGAAGATGATGAAAGCTGCTGATGGAATCAAAGGAGTTGTAGAATTTATTGTAGATCGAGTTAGCAGATCAGGGGGAAACCCTTGCCCTCCTATTGTTGTAGGAGTAGGTTTGGGTGGAAACTTTGAACAAAGTGCTTTATTGGCAAAAAAATCATTGCTTCGTTCACTCACAAAAAAAAATCCCGATCCTAAATGGGCAAAAGTGGAAGAAGAAATTTTAGAAAAGGTCAATAATCTGGGAATAGGTCCTCAAGGGCTTGGCGGCAGAACAACAGCTTTGGCAGTTCATATTCTTACCAAACCTTGCCATATTGCTTCCATGCCGGTTGCCGTGAATGTTCAGTGTCATGCTGCTCGTCATAAAAGTGCTGTGATATAAAAGAATCAGCAACGAACAAAACTAACAGATCGAACAAAGAAGAAAAAATAGTTTGTTAGTTAAAAGAGAGAAAAATGATTGATTTAATTTTTAAAGAAGAATTTTTCAAAATAAAGAATTCCGAATTTCATAACAACAAATGAATAATTTGTTTATTTTAGTTAGTTTTTGTTCGTATAGTTCGTTGCTAAAAAGAAGGAGAAAATAATGGAAGTACATTTAACCACACCATTAAAAACCGAAGATTTGGAAAAATTGAAGATCGGGGATCAAGTTTATATTACAGGAACAGTTTATACAGGAAGAGATGCTGCGCATAAAAGACTTGTTGAACTTCTTGAGAAAGGAGAAAAACTTCCCTTTGATGCAGAAGGACAAATTATATATTATGTAGGACCTGCTCCAGCTCCTCCAGGAAAACCAATTGGTTCTGCCGGACCTACAACAAGCTATAGAATGGATCCATACGCTCCCGCACTTTTAGATGTTGGAATGAAAGCAATGATCGGTAAAGGACCAAGAAGCCAAGCTGTAATAGACTCTATGATAAAAAATAAAGCAGTTTATTTAGCTGCAGTAGGTGGAGCAGCAGTTGTTGTAGCCAAATCAATAAAAGAATCTAAAGTGATAGCATACGAAGATTTAGGACCCGAAGCTATCCGAGAGATGAAAGTAGAAAACTTCCCATGTGTTGTGGCAAATGATGTATATGGAAATGATATCTACAAAGCAGGTGTTGAAGAGTATAAAAGATAGTAAACCCCCTTTAATTTCCCCTTATGAAGGGGGACAGAAATTTGCTCCCCTTGTTAAGGGGAGAAGCGACAAAGTCGCAGAGGGATTATATTAATAATAAATATTAAAAATAAAGGAGTAGTTTATGGAAAGATTAAAGATGGATCTCACAAATTTAAACGAGGTTTTTCCTGATGATTTTTCACAGGAGCAAATTGCCACAGGTAAAACAATGTTTCTTAAAAAAATGTCGGAAGACGCTCACAAATTTTATGGTGGTAAGATCCAGACGGTCCCCAAAGCAGGTGTATTTGGATTTAACTGGTTTAACGTCTGGTATACACCGGGAGTTTCCAAAATATCCACAACGATCCGTGATGATAACGATACCAGTTTTGATCTTTCTAACCGTGGAAACCTGGTAGCTGTTGTAAGCGATTCTACACGTGTTCTGGGAGATGGAGATTGTACACCTCCTGGTGGTTTGGGTGTGATGGAAGGAAAAGCTTTCCTGATGAAATACCTCGGTGGTGTTGATGCTGTTGCATTATGTGTAGATAGCAAAGATACAAATGGAAAAAACGATCCACAAAAAATAATTGATTTCGTGAAAATGTGCCAACACAGTTTTGGTGCAATTAATTTGGAAGATATTTCTCAACCAAATTGCTATAAAGTTTTAGATACATTGCGAGAAGAATGCGATATTCCTGTTTGGCACGATGATGCACAAGGAACTGCATGTGTTACTCTCGCCGGACTTATCAATGCACTAAAACTGGCAGAGAAAAAAATTGAAGATGTAAAGATCGTGATGTTGGGAGCTGGAGCTTCTAATTCCACAATTGCCAGATTGATAATTGCGGCTGGTGGAGATCCAAAAAAAATATATATGTTTGATTCTAAAGGTGGATTGCATACGAACAGATCTGACATCGAAGTAGATAAACGTTTCTACAGAAAATGGGAACTTTGTGAAAGTACAAACCCAGAGAAGATAACAGAATTCTCAGAAGCTTGTGTAGGAGCAGATGTGATGATCGCTCTTTCCACGCCGGGACCCGATACTGTGAAACCGGAATGGATAAAAACCATGGCAGACAAATCTATTGTGTTTACATGTGCTAACCCAGTTCCAGAAATATATCCTTATGCAGCCAAAGAAGCCGGAGCTTTTATTGTTGCTACCGGACGCGGAGATTTCCCAAATCAGGTGAATAATTCAATTGGTTTTCCTGGTATATTAAAAGGTGCATTAATGGTTCGTGCCAGAAAGGTAACTGATAATATGGCAATTAGGGCAGCGCATTCTCTGGCAGATTATGCAGAGAAACGAGGAATCGATCCGGAAAATATCGTTCCAACAATGGATGAAGCCGGAGTATTTGCAGTAGAAGCTGCAGATGTTGCAATGCAGGCGATCAAAGATGGTGTAGCTCGTGTTGAAATGACATGGAATGAAGCATTTCAGAAAGCCAAAGCTGATATTGATTATTCCAGAGGAATGACAAAATTAGTTATGGATAATGGTTATATTGATACTCCTCCTGATGACATGCTGCAAGAAGCAATCGAATGGGCTATAAATAAAGTTAAGTAAAATTGTCATCCTGAGTGTCCGGCATTGCCGGATGTATCGAAGGATAATTAATGGGTAAAACTTATTGGGTATATATTTTAAAATGTTCTGACGGTAGTTATTATACAGGATCAACATCCAATATTGAGAAAAGAGTCTCAGAACATCAGCAAGGATCTATCTTAGGATATACTAATAAACGAAGACCTGTTGAGTTAGTTTTTTCAGAATTTTTCGATGATGTATATAATGCTATTTCAGCAGAAAGGCAAATAAAAGGCTGGTCACGTGCAAAAAAGGAAGCACTAATTCAAGATGATTTTGAGCTATTGAAAAAACTAGCAAAGAAAAAATGGTAAATAGAATGAACTGTATCGACACTTCGATACCTCGCTTTGCTCGTACTCAGTGTGACAGAGTTAGGTTTGTGCTGAAAATTTAAAAATGCTGTCATCCTGAGTTTGGCTTTAGCCAAGTATCGAAGGATAATAAAGAATAAAAATGTTATCGACACTTCGATACACCCCGAAAGTATTCGGGACTACTCAGTGTGACAGTTGAATAATTAGCGTTCAAAGAAATTTGTACGCTTTTTTTCTTTACAGCAGCAGTGCAAATTCACTGTTTGATAGAAAATAAAAAGAGAGGGATTTATGAAAATCATTATTGCTTTTTTAATTATGATGGTTGCTTTTACATTATTTGCCGGTAATTTCGAATCATTTTCAGAATTTCAAACACATATAAAAGGTGAATCACAACGAGTTGCTGATATGGAATTCCATAAGCAGATCAAACAATCTCGAGAATCACGTGAATATGAAGTAGAAGACACACATACTTATTGGCGTTATGACTTATCAGTTATGCCTCCCGGATGGATTCAGATTCCGGCAACATGCAGAGCCGTTGGTGAACATTGTTATGTGTTTGTTGCGGATTGTGAATGGCAAGTTAATATGGATGAAGCAGATGTTCAAGAAGTTTTCAATTACCTGGAATTTCAAACTATGAATGGAGATGACTACGGAGTAGTAGAAATGGATACTTTGCATTTTGGTGAGATGCCCGATGAATTGGATAATGATCCCAGACTTATTGTTTTTTATTCTGCTCTTGGCTCTTATGGAGGAAGTACGTTTGATGGATATTTCAGCAGTTACGACCAGGTTACAGAAGCAGAAGCGCAAATGATGAATCCACCCGGACACAGCAACGAATGTGAGATGATCTATATGACATGTCATCCTTTAAATCCAACTGATCCCATTAGAATCTCTGTTCTTGCACATGAATTGGAACACCTTATCCATTGGGGTGGAGATATAAATGAAGAAACGTGGGTAGATGAAGGTTTAGCAGAATTAGCAATGGTTTATTTTGGTATGCCGGATCCAATTTCTCAATT
>JAUVKM010000242.1 GCA_030596265.1 Candidatus Cloacimonadota bacterium | reverse complement strand
ATTTACCCTACCTTTGATTGCATCTGCGCTAAATCCACCAAAGATAATAGAATGGATAGCACCGATTCTTGTGCAGGCAAGCATCACGATTGCAAGTTCAGGAACCATCGGCATATAAATTGCAACTCTATCACCTTTTTGAATCCCTTTTGATTTCATTATATTCGCAAATTTACTTACTTCTAAGTGTAATTCTTTGTAAGTGTATTTTTTTACATCATTTTCAGCTTCACCCTGCCAGATGATTGCTGTTTTGTTTTCAGTTGGAGTACCGAGATGTCTGTCTAAACAGTTGTAACTTACATTCATTTCACCATCTTCAAACCAGGTGTGCTCAATAATTCGGTTTTTAGTATCCCAATTATATTTGAGACCTATTGTTGGTTCTTTGAACCAATGTAATGTTTTTGCTTGCTCTAACCAGAATCCATCAGGATCCTTAATTGATCTTTCCCACATTTCTTTGTATTGCTCATCTGATTGAATATGAGCACCTTTTCTCATCTCTGCGGATGGTGGGAATGTTCTTCCTTCGTGTGCTAACGAAGTTATTGCTTTCTTTTCTGCCATCTGGTGTGTCCTCCTTTAATTATTAAAATAAATATAGTTCGAAATCTTACTCTCATATCGACAAGTCAAGTGTTTTTTAAAATTTTCCATTATATAAATATATTTTATAAAAAATATAATTAATAATTTATTTTCGTTTGCTAATTTATCTTGTAAAATACTAATTAAATATCAATTTAACGAAAACCAATCATTATTTTCTTCATCAAAATATGAGATTTTTCCCGAATGCATATCATACAACCATTTGTGAATTTTTATTTCATTTTTTTTATGTTTGTTCTCAATGTAATCGAAAGTTAAAAGGTTGTTTGCTTGAAGAAAAATATTTTCTTTAATTGTTTCTAATTCTAAGGAATCAGCATTAGAATTTTTGGTTGTTTCTTTTGCAGAAGACGCATGCTCTAACCAATCATGTACTTTAGAATCTTTTGGTGTTCCATCAATCAAAGCATTAATTCCACCACAACCTGTGTGTCCGCAAATCACAATGTGTTCCACGTTTAAATGCAATACAGCGTATTCTAAAACGGAACTTGTACAAGTTTCATTAGCATCTTTTGGTGGGATTATATTTGCAATATTGCGGATTACGAACAAATCGCCAGCATTTGCATTAACCGTAAATTCAGGAACTACTCGTGAATCGGAACAACCAACCCATAAAACTTTTGGATGCTGACCATTTTCTACAAGATCATGATAGAGTTTTTTGTTTTCCTTAAATTTATCTGTAAAAATTGCATTACCTTTTCTCATTTTATCTAAAGCCATTTTTCCTCCATGTTTTTCAACCTCTGAATGTGTAAAGCACTTCCGAGTGTTGAAATACTGTTTTTCTTATTCAACAAAACATTCGGATGTCCTTTTTGGACAATCAGAAGTTTTATAATCAAACTTGCTTCGCAATGAAGTGTTGAGAGAGGATGTTGGAACTTGTAACCACAATTCTCAATACACAATCTTTGCATTCACAACGCACCGAGTCTTGAATTCTTTTATTATGTCAAATATTTTTCTTGCAAAAAGAAGGCTAAAACAATTTTTTGCATTTAAATTTGAATAATAAAAAAGATAATTGGAGAAAAAATGAAACAAAATACTTTACTTCTAATCAAACCGAATTCAACTGAAAAAAACCAAATAGGTGAGATCTTGCAGATGGTGGAAAACAATGGATTTGTTATTGAAGAACTTAAAATGTTTAAGATGACAAGTGATCTTGCTGATGCGTTTTATGTGGAGCATCTTGAAAAAGGATTTTATAATGAACTTAGTGAATTTATGAGATCAGGAAAAATTGTTGGAACAGTACTTAGCAGGGAAGATGCAGTTTTAAAACTTCGTGAGTTGGTTGGAGATACAGATTGCAACAAGGCAGCCCTCGGCACGATCCGTTCAATCTATGGAGAATCCATAGGAGAAAACTCTGTTCACGCTTCAGATAGTATTGAGAGCGCTGAAAGAGAAATTTCTTTGATTTTCAAATAATTTATAATTATTATTTTAGAAAGTAAATGTGGATGTTAATCCAATAAATTGATTTTAACATCCGCTTGCAATTTATATTCCTATTTTATTTATTCAAGTATTCAGCAAGACCTTTGCGGAAAATCTTCATCGCTTTTTGCAGATCGTTCAGGTTTAAGATATAGGCAAGTCTAATTTCATTTTTACCAAGATTTGGAGTTGCATAAAAACCTTCAGCAGGAGCAAACATAACGGTTTCATTTCTATAAGTAAATTCTTCCAGCATCCATTTGGCAAAATGTTCGGCATCATCAATTGGCAGTTTTGCAATAATATAGAATGCGCCTTTGGGTTTGATGCAGATAATATCATCTATTTTCTGGAGTTCTTCAAAAACTAAATTCCTTCTTTCATCATATTTCTGAATAATACCTTTAAAATACTCCTCTTCAATATCAATTGCAGCATTGGCAGCAAGCTGATCTATAGTTGGCGGACAAAGCCGAGCTTGGGCAAATTTAATTACAGATGAGATAAATTTCTTATTTCTGGTAATCAAACAACCAATCCTCGCACCACATGCACTGTAACGTTTAGAAATACTGTCTACCATGATCGCAAGATCTTCCATTCCTTTAATATCCAGAATACTTGTATGAGAAAGACCATCATAAACAAATTCGCGGTAGACTTCATCGGAGATAACAAAGAGATCATTATCTTTTGCAATTTTAGCGATCCTCTCCATTTCTGAACGAGGATATACTGCTCCGGTAGGATTCCCCGGATTGCATAACATTATAGCTTTGGTCTTCTCATTTATCAGTTCTTTGATCTTATCATCACCCGGTAATTTGAAACCTTCTTCAGCATAAGTTGTAAGTGGGACAATCTTAACTCCTGTCATTGTAGCAAAGCCATTATAGTTTGTATAGAAAGGTTCAGGCACAATTACTTCGTCACCTACATTACAAGCGGTGAGCAGTGCAAATACGATAGCTTCCGAACCGGCAGTTGTTACAATGATGTCATCAGCATTTATCTTGATGTCATGTTTTCTATAATAATTAACTAGGTTATTCCTATATATATCCAACCCTTGAGATGGACCATAAGCCAAAACTTTGGAATCGTAATTCTTATAAACATCCAGCATCTCTTTAGGCGTTTCAATATCCGGCTGCCCGATATTCAAATGATAAATATGAATTCCTTTTTTCTTTGTTTCGTTGGCAAATGGCATAAGTTTCCTGATAGGAGATGCCTGAATATTGATCGCACGATCTGATAATTTCATAATTACCTCACTATATTTTTTATTGTTAATTCATCTAATGTGTTTTGCAGAACTTCCTTCTTTTCTCCGATCTCATCCTTTGCTTTAATATATATTGGGTCACCATAAGTAATGTTGATCTTACTAAAAAAATGTGGAAGACGGAATCTATCCCACGATTTAAAAACTTTCTCTTTATTAATATCTACTGCTACAGGAATGATTGGCAATTTTGTGAAATACGATAGGAATGTTACTCCATCTTTAATTTTTTCCGAAGGTCCTTTAGGTCCATCCGGAGTAATGCCGATGCTATTTTCTTTTGCGAGTCTTATTAGTTCTCTAGTGGCAGAACTTCCCTTTCTACCGGATGAACCGCGTGCTGAATTATAACCGAACAACTTAGCAGGTCCGGCAATTAGCTCAC
>JAUVKM010000204.1 GCA_030596265.1 Candidatus Cloacimonadota bacterium | reverse complement strand
CTTATAATGATACACAAGCTTTAGAAAATATTTTGCAAAAGCGTGGTAAGAATGTTGCTGCTTTTATAGTTGAACCAATTCAAGGTGAAGCCGGCGTTTTTGTTCCCGATGAAAATTATATAAATGATTGTTATAATATTTGTAAAAAACATAATGTATTATTTGTTGCTGATGAAGTTCAAACCGGTATCGCACGAACAGGACGACTTCTTTGCTGTGATTATTCAGGGATTAAGCCGGATATCGTGATTTTAGGGAAAGCAATCTCAGGTGGTGTTCTTCCTGTTTCTGCAGTTCTTTCATCCAAGGAGATCATGCTTACCATAAAGCCAGGTGAACATGGTTCTACTTTCGGTGGATTTCCACTTGCTTGTACTGTTGCAAAAGCAGCTCTGGAAGTTGTCAAAGATGAAAATCTTATTAAGAAAGCTGAAAACCTGGGAAACTTATTCCGTGCTGAAATGCGAAAGATCGATTCTCCACTTATCCAGAATGTTCGTGGAATGGGACTTTTAAATGCAATTATCATAAAACCAAAAGACGGTGTTGAAGCATGGGATGTGTGTATAAAACTTAAAGAGAACGGACTTCTCGCCAAACCGACACATCAGCATATTATCCGTTTTGCACCACCTCTGGTAATAACTGAAGAACAACTTATGGAGTGCGTTGATATTATTAAAAGCACTATATTAGAATTAAGTTAAATAAGAAATTACAGTAAAGATCTAGGTTTAATAATTTAAGCCACCCTGACTGTTATGTACAGGGTGGCTTTATATATTTATAAGGAGAAAAATATGAAAAAAGTTATTTGGATGTTATTGATATTCACACTATTATTGGGATGTGCAAACCGAAGTGAAGATAAGTTAATTGTTGGAATAATTAAACCATCATTGAACCATCTTCCATTTGATTTTGGATTGGCTACAAAATTTTTAGACAGAGAAGATTATATCATTAAGAAATTTGCTTCCGGTTGGGAAACAAACGAAGCTCTTATCTCCGGAAAAATAGATGTTGCAATATTGCCATTCACCTATACATGGTTGGCTGTTTCCAACGGGAAAAAAGTTAAGATCATCTCTTTCTTTGAACGTGAAAGCGATGGTATAATTACAAGTCCTGATATTAAAACCTTAGATCAGCTTCAAGGCAAAAGGATTGGTGTTCTTCGAGCTTCCACCTTAGATATATTTGCAGAACTTATGTCTGATGATCACAAGATCGATATGGAATTCATATATTTCCGCACACCGATGGATATGGCAACTGCTTTACGTTCCAAAGAAGTTGATGCACTCAGTTATTATGTACCTTCCATATTTAAATTTCCCAGCGATTATAATATTGTGCATTGGTACGGTGATGATTATCCACTTCATACCTGTTGTAATATTTCTGCTACTGAGGATGCAATTGGTTCAAAATCAGGTTTGATAAAAGAATTTCTTAAGGGATTAGAAGCTGCTACAGATGAACTCAATAAATCTCCTGACATCGCATATAAAGCTGTTGAAGAATTTTATAAAATATATCCGCCATATTCAAAACAATCTTTGTATCATACAAAATTCGTTATGGGATTAGATGAGAAGATGAAGGAATTTGAATTGAATACTTTTAATAAAATGATAGATAAAAATTATGCCGAAAATCCGGTAACACCAGAAAATGTATATTTTGAAATTAAATAGATCGAAAGTTTGGGGCGGTTTATTTGTTTTTATTTTCTTCATTGTTTTAGCTTTTTCACTTGGAATTCCTTATACAGATTTACTGGATAGCCGGATTTCCATTAGTTTGTTACTTTCAGATCTTGTTATTTCTTTCTTGCGGGTAACCATCATTGCGGTAATCGCATGGTTAGTTGGAATATTGGGTGGTTATTTATTGCATTATTCTGCATCATTAAGCAATCTGTTTCTGCCGATCATTAATTTTATCCGACATATTTCTCCTTTTGCCTGGCTTCCATTTGCCATAATCTGGTTTGGATTAGGAGAATGTCCGGTTACATTCATCATGTTCATTACTCTCTTCTTTCCCACCCTAATTGCAGCATCGGGTCATTTCTCCAGCCTTCCACATGAATATCTTGATGAAGGACATGTCCTGGGAGCTTCCCAATTGCAAATATTTCTTCATATTGAACTTCCATTAACACTTCCTTCTCTCCTGAATTTATTTCGAATAATTTGGGGGTTAGGTTGGACAGTGATTATTGCTGCAGAAATGCTGGGAGTTAGTAGTGGAATGGGGTTCAGACTTTTAGATTTTCGTTATTTGTTGAAATATCCAGAAATGTTGATCTACTTTATTATTATGGGTTTTACCGGAATTATTATTGATTCAATTCTTAAAGTATTAATTAATTCTTATAATAAAAAAATTTAGTAATTTAGTTTTTCTAACTTGACCAACAATAATTGAATACTCAAAATGCCAGCAGAAAGTATGAAAAGAAAAAAAGAAAAGAAAATCATAGCAATAATTGCTAATGGTGAAAAAGTAAATAATATTAAAATAATTCTGAAGGATGCTGATATCATTATTGCTGCGGATGGAGGAGCAGATCTCTGCAGATCACAGAAAGTCATACCAGATTACATTATTGGTGATTTCGATTCCATCTCACTTGGGAATAAGAAGTTTTTCTCTAATTCAAAATATATAGAAATCACAGAGCAGAATAATACAGATCTACAAAAAGCTCTTAATTATGCATTATCACTAAATCCAACAAGGATAATTATCATATCAGCATACGGTAAAAGGGCTGATCATTCACTTGGTAATATTCTCATTTTTCATAATTATAATGGTTCAATCCCATTAGAAATTTTTGATAATTTTGGTGTGATGACCTTTTATTCCCCTGGTAAATATGAACTTACTTTGCAACCGGGACAAACTGTATCTTTCTTCTCATTATCTCCAATTAGTAACCTTTCGTTACAAGGATTTAAGTATCCGGTTGTGAATGCGGATTATTCTAATAATTTTATTGGTACAAGCAATGTTGTAATTAACACAAAATGCACGATCGAGTTACAAAAAGGGAAATTGATCTCTTATTTAATTACAATTTGACATTCGACGCGTTTTGTTGATATTATATTAAAAGAACAAATAATTAGATTTATTCTTTTTAAGAATTAAAAACTTGCGTTTTATTGCAGATTAAAAAGTTTTGAAATTATTATAAAATTAAATAGATGGGAGGAAACGTGAAGAAAATTATTTTATCAATACTTATGTTACTTGTTATTAGCAGTATTCTTTTAGCAGGCGTACAAAAGGTAGCAATACTCGATTTCAGCAATAGTGATAGAGAAAGTGATTATATCTCAAAAGCTATGATGAAAAGAGATTTCTCAACTGTTTTTAAAGAATTAGAAAATATCGAACTAATAAATATCAAGGAATCTGATAAGGTATTCAAAGCATCCGGGATTACTAATCTTTCCTATGCAGGATCAGAAGATATTGCCGGTATGGGCAGTGAGCTTGGTGCTGATGTTGTTATTTGGGGAACTGTTTCATGGGAATCCGGATCAATTTTTAAGGTTATTGCTAAGATATATAGCATGCAGTCTAACGAAGTTAGCTCAATTTCCTTTAATGTTGAGAAGAAAAGTAAGCAAAGACAGCAAACAATTTTAGAAGAGCTTATTCCAAAGATCCAGAAATTGGGTGCTGGTGAGATAGAAAAACTACTTAATATTGGTGTACAGCATTTTAGTAGTAAAAACTATACTTCAGCAGAAGAAACATTTCTAAATCTTATTGATATTGATACTAAAAATAGAGATGGATATTTTTATCTTGGTCTCATCAAATTTATACTGAAAGATTTTAGTGTTTCTGTTGAATATTATAATAATGCTTTAGAGATTTCACCGGAAGATACAGATGTGCTTAATTATTTAAGTAAGTCATATTTAAAGATGGAAGAGTTTGAACTTGCTGCTGAAGCACTTGAGAAAATTACAGAATTTGAAAATAATAAAGAAATCTGGTTAAGAATTGGAAATATCTATGGTGAACTGCAATATACAGATCAAGCTAAAAATGCTTTTAATAGTGCCATTGAGATAGATGAAGAATATTTTGAAGCATTCCAGGCTTTGGGTGATATGCTTTATAATATGGAATTTTATGATGAAGCTATAAGCCCTCTTGAAACTGCTTCCAATGCATTTCCTGATGATGATGAACTGCAAAAGAAACTTGCTAAGTGTTATCATAAAACCGGTAAATTGGAAAGTGCTATCGAAAATTATAAGCAGATGGTTATAGATCAACCTGAGAATAAAACAGCATATATGAACCTTGCCGGTGCTTATAGAGAAACAAGTCAGAATAGTGAAGCTCTAAAGGTTTTGAACGAACTCATAATTCTTGCTCCTGATAATCCTAAGGTATATCTTCGTTTGGCAGATGTT
>JAUVKM010000087.1 GCA_030596265.1 Candidatus Cloacimonadota bacterium | reverse complement strand
AGCAATTTATGCAGGAACGTTCGATCCTATTACAAATGGGCATATTGATGTTTTAGCAAAAGCTTCAAAAGTTTTTGATAAAATTATCTTGGCTGTTGCAGAGCATACAGGCAAGAGCACAATATTTTCTTGGGAAGAACGTTGTGATCTTTGCGAAAAGTCTGTAGCATATAATAAAAAAGTTAAAGTCATTAAATTCTCAGGATTGGTTGTAGATTTTGCAAGAAAAGTGAATGCAACTATTATGATCCGTGGATTACGCGCGGTATCAGATTTTGAATACGAACTCTCTCTTGCTCTTATGAATAAAAACTTGAGTGAAGAACTGGAAACGGTATTTTTTGTTCCTAAAAATAAATATCTGTATTTAAGCTCAACAATGATTCGGGAGGTTGTAGCTCTTGGTGGTGATGCCAGCGATTTTATTTCTGAATGTGTGGAAGAAGCACTAAAAGAAAAATTGAAAATTGAAAATTGAAGATTTGAGGATTTTGATTAGTTTCTTATTCTCAATAAAGTTATAAAAAATAGAGTGTAATTAATAATAATCATTTGTTCTTTTTCTCTCTGATAGTAGAAGGTAAGAAGTGAGATCGTTTTTCTGCGAAAAGTAGACTCATATGGGATGAGATGGACAATATAATAAATTAAAAAATAATAGGAGATAATAAAATGAATCAGCCCAAAAAACAAAAACTAAATATCAAACTCGATGAGCAAGTAGGTGAAGGGATATATTCAAATTTTTGTATGATAACAAATTCCCCCTCTGAGTTCATCTTGGATTTTGGAAGAATTGTGCCGGGATTGCCAAGTGCAAAAATATATAGTAGGATAATGACAACTCCCCAGCATGCAAAACAATTTTTAAAAACACTTCAACAAAATATAGAGAAGTTTGAAGAAAATCATGGTGAGATCAATCTGCCGGGGCAGCATGAAGAGAAAGATATTGGTTTTAAGAACCAACCACAAAATTCTTGACGGTTGTACAAGAAAATAAGTTTTTGATTTTTCTGGTATTATTAGATAGATAATAGATTAATTAAGGAGACATAATAATGAGGAACAGAAAAATACGCGGTTTGATCATCCTTGTAGTTCTGCTGGTAACAGCGTACTATTTCTTGCCGATGGTTGTTCCAAACCTGCCTTCATTCTGGACAACTAAGCGATTGATACTCGGTTTAGATCTTCAGGGTGGAACTCAGATCCAATTAGAAGTAGATTTTTCCAATTCTGAACTTTCTGAAAAAGAAAGGGAAGATGCAATCAAAACTGCTTATGAGATCATTCGTAACAGAATTGACCAATTTGGTGTAGCCGAGCCGTTAATTCAAAGAGTTGCAAATACCAACAGGATAATAATTCAATTACCCGGATTGAAAGATCCCGGTAGAGCAAAAGATCTTATTGGTAAAACTGCTATGCTTGAATTCAAATTTGTAGCCTCTTCTGAGCAAATGCAGGAAACATATGAAGCAATGGACAAATACCTTCAGGAGAATATTGAGAAGTATGATTTCCTGGAAGAATTTACCGACGTTGAAGAAACTGAAGAAGTTGTTGATGTGTTAGGAACCGAAGAAGAAACGCAAGATGAATCTTATGATAATGCAATGATCTTTACAGATCTTACAACTTCCGAAGAAGGAAGACCATTACAAATTGAACACAAACATATTGCTAAACTTAAAAGTTTACTCAAGGATCCACTGTTTTTACAAAATGTTCCTACTGGACTTCAAATTGCTTTAGGAAAAGAGAATAAGAAAGATCCGTATTCAGCCAGAGATATTTATATCCTGCACAAAAAAGCTGAAATTACAGGAAAGTCTCTTGATAATGCGATCACCAGAATTGGTCAGGGTTATACAGCTAAGGATAAAGGTCCTTACATGCTGCTTGAATTCAAAAAATCTGGTGCTAAGAAATTTAAAAATATCACAGGACAAAATATTGGTGAAAGACTTGCTATCATGCTTGATAACATAGTATTTATAGCTCCGACGATCGAATCTCGTATTCCTGATGGTCAAGCCAGGATTACTGGTAATTTCTCAATTGAAGAATGTCATGATTATGTTATCGTGCTTAATGCCGGTAGTCTTCCAGCTCCTGTAAATATAATCGAAGAAAGAACTGTTGGACCAACACTTGGTTCCGATAGTATCAAAGCAGGTATTTTAGCTGCTATTATCGGTATGGCTATTGTGATCTTATTCATGATGATCTACTATGGTCTTTCAGGATTATTTGCTGATCTTGCCCTTGTTGTTAACGTTGCATTTATTATTGCCGTAATGACAATGCTGGAAGGAACTCTTACTATGCCTGGTATTGCCGGTATGATCCTTACAATTGGTATGGCGGTAGATGCGAATGTTATTATTTTTGAGCGGATCAGAGAAAACCTCAGAGCAGGAAAAACAATTCGCTCTGCAGTGGATAGCGGGTTCAGTCGTGCGATGGTTACAATTCTGGATGCTAACATTACAACACTTATTACAGCCCTTGTTCTGTATCAGTTTGGAACGGGACCGATCAAAGGTTTTGCTGTAACACTTTCTATTGGTATTGTTGGTTCCATGTTTGCTTCTATCATATTAGTTAAAGCAATATTTGATGGTTTTATTACAAATAGTGCTAAAGATAAATTGAGTATTTAGGGGGAACGATGAGATTTTTTGGAAAAACAAAAATTGACTTCATTGGAAAAAGAAGAATTGCATTTGCAATTTCATTAGTTATCATTCTTGCAGGGATCGTTTCGCTTGTAATTAATAAAGGTCCAAATTACAGTATCGATTTTACAGGTGGTGTGTCTATGGAACTTGAATTAACACCAGTAAAAGAAGGTACGCAAGTAGTAGAAATTCAAGCTATCCGAGATGCACTTACAAATGCCGGTATCCAGGATGCTGAGATCCAGGAAATAAAAGGAGCAGAAGGGAAACAATTTATTCTTATCAAAACCCAGGCTGTGGGTGATATGAAAGATAAAACAAGTACAAAAATAATTGAAATTATCAAGAAGGAATTCCCTGATAATGTAGATAATAAAACACTGATCCGTCTTCAGGAAGAAGTGGGACCAAAGATAGGTGAAGAGCTTAAAGGTAAAGCTATCCTTGCTATATTCTGGGCATTACTTGGAATTATCCTCTACATCTGGTGGAGATTTGAATTCACATTCGGTCTCGCTGCGGTTGCTGCTCTTTTCCATGATATTCTTATAACAATTGGTATTTTTTCAATATTAGGAATAGATATAAGTCTTTCTATCGTGGCTGCACTTCTTATGATTGTTGGTTATTCCTTGAATGATACTATCGTTGTTTTCGATAGGATTCGTGAGGATCTCAAAATTTACAGAAAAGAATCTTATGGTAGTGTAATTAATCATAGTATTAATGAAACGCTTAGTAGAACTATCATAACTTCACTTACAACATTTGTGGTTGTTCTTAGTCTTTACCTCTTTGGTGGATCTGTTATCCATGACTTTGCATTTGCAATATTAGTTGGAGTGCTTGTTGGTACTTATTCTTCTATCTTCGTGGCAAGTCCTTTAATGGTTGAACACTTCAATAAAAGAGAAAAGAAAATGGGAACACGCGGTAAAAAGAAATAATTAGAACAATAATATATTAAGCCCTTCAGTGAAAACTGAGGGGCTTTTTTTGTAGGGTCAATTTTCTCGTCAGCAAGTTGAACTTATCAACAAGAAAAAATGTAGCCCATGACTTCAGTCGTGGGGACAGATTATTTAGAAAAACAAGATCCCCAGTCAAGCTGAGGATGACAGAAAAAGGAACTTAAGAAGTTGCTCGTTAGCAAGTTGAACTTATCAACAAGAAGAAATGTACAATTCTATATCTTTCTGTCTGCCAAATCGAATCCGCCAGATGCCGGAGAAGGCTGGAAGATAAACTTATAAGGTATTCGACGATTTGTCGCGGTGTAGTCACAAAAATCGGAGTGAAGTCGGAAGAATCTCAGATTTTTCATATCCATTTTCTTTTTTCAACCACTAAACTACTAAACGATTAAACTTTTTCTAATTGACACTTAAAATTCATTTAACCAATTTCGGTTTTGTATTAATGATATGTTTACTAAAAGAAGAGTGAAAAAATTGAAATGGAGTTATTGCGAACCAAAAAGTTGGAGTTATGACGAACCTTTTAGTGTAACTATAGGTTAGTTATGCGTACCTTTTTGGTGGACGCAGCGTACATATGATAGGCAAAATACGCTTCGCTTTTTTGCCTATTGGGGCGAGCGTGTAACCCGCACGTTAGGCTCAGCGAACTTCGCCTATCATACGTGTTTGCGTCATTAAGCGAAAGCGAGCTTTCTTTCTTCACACGCAACACACGCTCGCCCCATTATGCCTATTTGCAGATGATAAAGTAAAGTTTCTTGATGAAAAAGTATGAAGCCATTGGAGAGAGTAAAATGATAAATGATTTTTTTTTGCAATTGTTGTTATCTAACCAAAAAAGAAGAACTATAATGCTGCATCCAAGTTATAGCAAATTTATAATCTTCAGTGTTAAACTAAGTGAGTACATATGAAAGAAATGATTTTAGACATATTAAAACAAGCTGGAATTATTTCAGGAATTGTTGCTCTATTCTTCTATTTGCTTAAAAAATGGCTCGCGAAATATATAGATTCAAAATTTTCAGAAACTACAGAAATTAAAAAAGCTCTGCTAGAAATTGAAAAAGAAAGATTAAAAAAGATTGAGGAGAAAAAAGACTTCATTTATCCTGAAATTCTTGAGTTAGTTTATAGACTAAAAAATCAACTTCAAGAATCGGTTGAAAGTTCTGAAAAACAAATAAAAGAAAATGATTCAAATTTTTGTTGTTATGGTCTAGGGCAAGAATTATATTTTTTAACTGAAAACTTATATAAGTACAGAGCTTACATCGACAAAGATTCATTTGATAATTTACACAGATACAAAAGATTATTACAGGATGCAACTGTTCTATTCAATTCAATATCAAGACCTGATTATGAAGAGGTAAAATTACTTGAAGAAATGCAAGAGGTAAACAAAAAAAGATATTTGGATTCTGCTCCAGAACTAAGGAAAATTTTGGAAGAAATAATAGAACTCTACCGCATAATCACCGACCAGATTAAAGAACATCTTGAAATTAAAATTAGAAAATAGGCATAACAAACGTGTCAGCGGTAGGCTGGGTGGTTTGTTTTGGTCTGAATCGTACCGATTCAGGTTTGGTCGGTTTGTTCGGTCGTGATCGTTCCGATCCCGCCGCACACGCCAAACATTACCAGCAATTGTTGTAATTATTGGTAGTTTGTTAATCGTAAAATTAATGGAGAGAAAATTAATGAAAATGATGAAAAGAATATTTAGAGTTACATCAATTCTAATCATAATTATGTTTCTATCTTCCTGTAATAAAGGTTTAATCCTTCAGAATGGAGACATAATTTTTCAAATATCAAAATCAAGACAAAGCAATGCAATCCAAAAAGCAACCAACTCAAAATATAGCCATATGGGTATAATTTATATAATTGATGGTGATGAATTTGTTTATGAAGCAATACAACCAGTAAAAATAACTCCTATAAAAAAATGGATTAATAGAGGTGTAAATAAACATTATGTGGTCAAACGGCTCAAAGATTGGAAAACTTTATTAACTAACAAAAATCTTTCTAAAATGAAAAAAATTGGTGAACAGTATAAAGGTAAATCTTATGATATTTATTTTGAATGGTCAGATGAAAGAATTTATTGTTCCGAGCTTGTTTGGAAAATTTACAAAAATTCAATAGGAGTAGAAATAGGTGATTTGAAAATGCTAAAGTCTTTTAATTTATCTGACCCAATTGTAAAAAAAATGATGTTTGAAAGATACAAAGATAAAATTCCATATAATGAGAAAGTAATTTCGCCAAAAGATATGTTTGATTCGGATAAATTATTTACTGTAATATCAAATTAATTATTGAGATTTTATGAAATCTATAATACAATACTATCAAAATTTTTCTTTGTTCGTAAAATGCTGGTAACAAGCGTGTCAGCAGGTAGGCTGGGTGGTTTGTTTTTGTCTGAATCGTTCCGATTCAGGTTTGGTCGGTTTGTTCGGTCGTGATCCGGCAGCTGCCGGATTCCCGCCACTCAATCCAAACATTAGCACATTCACTTAATTACAAAGTCGGGATGATAAATTTTGATCGTAGTTGTTTTTAAAAAATAACCCAGCTATTTATGGCTGGGTTTAAATTGAACCTATTCAATTTTTTATTAAAGTTAATACTTATTTAGTTATTCCTCTATCAGAATTTTTAATAAAATCGAGGAAAACTTTTTGTTCCTTTGTAAGATTTGGAATTGCTAAAGCCTTTTCCATTGCCTGGCTCGTATTTAATCCTGAATTATAAAACAATTTATAAATATCTTTTACAGATTTGATAGATTCATTAGAAAATCCACGTCTTTGAAGTCCAACACTGTTCAACCCTCTCACTATATATGGAGATCCTTCTCCACGTGTGTAGGGTGGAACATCTTTTTTAATTCCGGATTTTCCACCAATGAATGCATAAGCTCCCACCTTTACAAATTGATGTAGAGCAACCATGCCGCCAATTATCACGTTATCATGAACATGGATATGACCGGCAAAATTAACTGCATTAGCAATTATGAGGTTGTTGCCGAGAATGCAATTGTGAGCAACATGAGAATAAGCCATAAAAAGACAGTTATCACCTATTTGAGTAGGTTCATCCATTGTTGCAGATTTATTAATTGTACAAAATTCTCGGAATGTATTGTTATTTCCAATTATTAATTGTGTGGGCTCACCATGATATTTCAAATCCTGACAATCTGTTCCTATAACTGCTGAGTGAAAGAATTTATTTCCATCACCAATTGTTGTGTGTCCATCTATAATAACGCTGGAAACGAGTTCATTATTATCACCCAATTTCACGTTTTCATGAACAATACAAAATGGACCGATAACACAATTTTTACCAATTACAGCTTTTGGATCTACAATTGCGGTTGCATGAATTTCAGTCATATTTTCCCTCAATCTTAATCTTAATCTTGACCTTATCCTTCTCTACTTCTTCATAACTTTAGCCAGAAAGTCACCTTCACAAACTTTTGTACTACCTACATACGTATCACCGTGCATTTTAGCCAATCCACGTTTCATAGATATCACTTTCAATTCAAAACGTAATGTATCGCCCGGACTAACAGGTTTGCGGAATTTCACATTATTTATAGAAGCAAAATAAGCAACGTGTTCTTCGGGATCATCAAGAGCATTAAGCAGCATGATGCCACCGGTTTGAGCCATAGCTTCTATAATGAGAACTCCCGGCATTACCGGATGACCGGGAAAATGACCATTGAAGAAAGGTTCATTGATCGTTACATTTTTTATACCAACTATACGTTCTCCGGCTTCAAATTCAATAATTTTATCAATCATCAGAAAAGGATATCTATGAGGCAGGATCTTCTGAATCGCATTAATATCAAAAACAACTTCTGATAATTTTTTCTTTTGATATATTTTTTGCAATACCTGTTTTTTATGAAGCTTGCGAAGTTTCTTAACAAGCTCAACATTAGTTTTATGACCAGATCTGGCAGCCAGAAAATGACCTTTTATCGGAACTCCCAAAAGTGCGATATCACCGATAAGATCAACAACTTTATGACGAACAAATTCATTATAATATCTTAGAGGTGTATGATTCAATAATCCATCGGGACCAACGTTTATCTCTTCATGATAATTGAACATTTTTCTCAAGCGTTTTATATCATCTTTTGGTGTATCCGGGTTAGCTACGACCAGTGCATTATCCAAAGAACCACCTTTAATAAGTCCGGCTTCTTTTAGCATAATAATTTCATGAAGAAAACAAAAAGTTCTGGCAGAGGCAAA
>JAUVKM010000179.1 GCA_030596265.1 Candidatus Cloacimonadota bacterium | reverse complement strand
TTTGGCACATAATTTGCTTTAATTAGATATGAAAAATAGATGAGGAGCTGTGAATGGATAGAGCAATAGAAAAGAAAAAATGGCCTCCAAAAAAAATATTCTGGTTTTCTTTAGGTGGGCTGCTTACGATAATAATACTTTATAATTTAATTTTCGGAGATCACACTTCCAAGTTTAATGTGCAAATAGAACGGATATCCATTGAAGAAGTGAAAGAAGATTATTTTCAAGATTATATAACACAAACCGGAACAGTTCAGCCTATAAGTACGATCTATCTGGATGCTATAGAAGGCGGCAGGGTGGAAGAATTATTAATTGAAGAGGGAACAATGGTTGAGGAGAATGATATAATACTGATATTAAGTAATACAAATCTTCACCTCGACATTATGAATCGTGAGGCTAATCTTGCCGAGCAAATGAATAATCTGCGTAATACCCGTCTTTCTATGGAACAAAATAGACTCAGTCTTAAAAGACAGTTACTTGACCTCGACTATCAGCTTGGTCTACAAAAAAGGGACTATGAAAACAGCATTAACTTATTTAAACAAAATTATATTTCAGATAAAGAATTTGAAGAAATAGAAGAAAAATACGTCTATTTGGCGAAAACCCGAGAATTAGTTATTGAAAACCAAGAAGCAGATTCACTATTCCGTGAAATTCAAGTTGCCCAATTGGAAAACTCTGTAGATCAAATGCAAATGAACCTGGAATTTGTAAGGCAGAAATTGGATAATCTGAAAGTTAAAGCACCTGTTAGAGGTTTATTGGTTTCTGTTAATGCAGAAATTGGTGAAGCAATTGGCAGGGGACAGCGTTTGGGCCAGATCCATGTTCTCGATGAGTTCAAGATAAGGCTGGAAATTGACGAGCATTACATTTCACGTGTTAATTCAAATTTGGTCGGTGAATTCGATTTTACCGGAAACTCCTATGGATTACGAATCAAAAAGATCTATCCTGAAGTTAGAAATGGTCGATTTGGAGTTGATCTTATCTTTATAGATAATGTACCCGAACATATTAGAACAGGACAAACTTTCCGTGTGAAATTAGAATTAGGAGAATCTCAAATGGCTTTATTGGTACCGCGTGGAGCATTTTATCAAAGCACAGGTGGACAATATATCTTTGTAGTCGATCCAACCGGAAAATTTGCAATTAAACGTGATATAAGATTAGGAAGAATGAATCCTAGATATTATGAGTTACTGGAAGGTTTGGAAGCTGGTGAAAGAGTAATAATTTCTAGTTATGATAATTTTGGCAGAGCAGAAAAATTGATACTTAAGTAATGCAGGAAGAGCTAAGAGTAGAGTGCAAAGAGCAGAGAGCAGAGGAGAAAAGATGAGTAAATTTAGATTTGAAGATTTGGAAATCTGGAAAATCTCAATCGAAATATTGGATATGTGTATGGAAATTTCTGAAACTCTTGAGCAAGCCCATCTTTATAGATTTGCTGAACAATTGAGAGCTGCTGGTTTGAGCATTTCTAATAATATTGCTGAAGGTTCCGGCTCAAATTATGATAAGGAATTTTATAAATTTCTAAATTATTCAAGACGCTCTGCTTTTGAAGTAGCTAATATTATTCTATATTTAATTCATAGGCAGATGATTAACATTGATTGGAAAACTAAAACAGTAGATAAATTGGATATTTTATGCAGAAAAATCACTAATTTTCAAAAATCGGTAAGAAAATGAAAAGCACTTTGCGCAGTACTCTCTGCCCTATGTATTTTCAAAATAAATTAAAAAAATTAAAATAGCGTCCGGCTTCTACGATAATTGCCAGATACGCCGTGACAAGGAGATAAAAATGATTAAGACAGTTGATTTAACCAAATTCTACAGGACAGATGAAGTAGAAACAACAGCTTTAAACAACGTGAATATGGAAATTACAAAAGGTGAATTTGTAGCAATAATGGGACCTTCCGGATGTGGAAAATCCACGCTACTGAATTTGATTGGATTGTTGGATAATCCTAATAAGGGAGAATTGCATTTTAATGATACAGAAGTATCCAAACACACTGAAAGAATGCGCACTAACTTGAGAAAATCTAATATTGGATTCATTTTCCAGAGCTTTAATCTGATTGATGAACTTACAGTTTATGAAAATGTTGAACTTCCTCTTCTTTATATTAAGATGAGTAGTGCAGACAGAAAGAAAAGAGTTACGGAAGTTCTGGATCGTATGAAGATCGCCCATAGAGCGAAACATTTTCCACAACAGCTTTCCGGCGGTCAGCAGCAGCGTGTGGCAGTTGCCCGTGCAGTTGTAACTAAACCAAGACTAATCCTTGCTGATGAGCCAACAGGTAACCTCGATTCAGCAAATGGTGAAGAGGTGATGGATCTTCTTACTCAATTAAATGAAGAAGGAACAACAATTGTAATGGTTACACACTCTCCTTCTCATGCTGAATATGCTCACAGAGTTATCCAGTTATTCGACGGTCATATTGTTACTGAAAACATCAAGAAAGAATTTCATCTATAAATCAACTCCCTGCCGTTGGTGAGAAGACTTGCCAGTGATATTTTTTGGAGTAACTCAAGGATCAGATTGAAGGAGTAATTATGATCAAGAATTTTATTAAAGTTGCAATTAGGAATCTAATGAATAGAAAATTCTATTCTATTATAAATATTTTAGGATTGGCTATTGGTCTTACCTGCACGATCCTTATTGCATTATTCGTGCAGAATGAACTTTCCTACGATAAACATCATAAGAATTATAAAAGGATATATCGCTTAGAATCTCATTTCAATATACAAGAATCGGAAGATCTCTTTGCAGCAACAGCTTTTCCATTGGGTCCTGCCTTAAAATTGGAATATCCGCAGGATGTAGCTGAATTTTGCCGTTTTATGGATATGGATAATAATCTATTTCAATATGAAGGGAAACAGATCTTTGAGGAAAATGTATATTTTGCCGATTCCACTCTCATAGATATTTTCACACATGAGTTTATTTCCGGTTCACCTTCTGATGCCTTGAATGATCCAAATGAAATAATTTTAACTGAAAGTTTTGCAGAAAGGATTTTCGGTGATGACAATCCGCTAGGCAAAACACTGGAAGCCGGTAATGGCATGATCTTCACGATCACAGGTATTATCAAAGATGTCCCCCACAATTCCCATTTACGTTTTGAGGCAATTGCATCGATGATTACCTTGAAACCATTATTTGGAGCGGAGCGCTATGACAGTCTAGAAAGTACTGCATTTTGGAATATTGGATTTTACTCATACATCATGCTCACAGAAAATGGTGATATCCAAAATGTGCTTGATGCATACCCCGAATTTAACGAAAAGTATATTAAACCTGTAGGGGAACAGATAAATTCAAAATTTCAACTGCTGGTTCAACCATTAGCTGATGTTCATCTATTTTCCAAGTTAGGCTACGATCTACCGACCGGAGATATTACTTATGTTTATATATTCAGTATTGTTGCCCTGTTCCTGCTTCTAATTGGATGCATAAACTATATGAACCTTGCAACTTCACAATCTTCCGGTCGGGCAGTTGAGGTTGGCATTCGCAAAGTTGTGGGAGCTCAAAAAATTTATCTCCAATGGCAATTTATTTTTGAATCCATTCTGATAGCTGCAATGGCAATGATTTTGGCTTTTGTAGCAGTTGAACTGATCTTACCAACCTTCAATGAATTAGCAGATCGAGAATTAACATTTGGATTTATTGCCAATCTTGATCTTGTACTTGGCATTCTCATCATAACTTTTCTTGTAGGATTATTGTCAGGAAGTTATCCAGCTTTTTATCTCTCCTCGTTTATCCCGGTGGAAGTTTTGAAAGGTAAATTGGGAAAGAATAAAGGTACATTAAGAAAGATACTGGTACTGTTGCAATTTTCTATTTCCATTATTATGATAATCGGAACGTTCACTGTAATTCAACAGCTTAATTATCTGAAAGATAAAAATCTGGGATTTGATGATGATAATCTGGTTGTATTAACTATTCGTGACACTTCAGGAGTTAGAAACCTACAAGCATTTAAAGATGAACTGAAAAAACATCCTCAAATCATTAACGCCGGTACAACCTCCAGTGTTCCCGGTCAAGGACATGGTATCATCGTGCATTTATTTGAAACAAAAGATGGTAGTATGGAAGAAAAAGGAATAAATTTCGTATTTGTAGATCATGATTATCTGGAAACTATGGATATGAAAATAATCAATGGTCGCAATTATAATAAGGATTTGCAAACTGATGCTGAGGAATCGGTAATAATTAATGAAGCAACGACTGAAGTTCTTGGTTGGGGTGATAATTCTATTGGTAAAAAACTGGGATTTGGAGCAGATCTGGATGGCGGAGCTACCTTGAATACTAGGGTAATTGGTGTTATTAAAGACTTTCATTATTCATCTTTGCATAACCAGATAGATCCGCTTTTGATAATGCTTTCCGATGATCCTCAACGCAATATATGTTTACGAATCCGACAGGAGAACATTGGAAGAACATTGGAATTCATTGAAGAGAAGTGGAATGAGTTCTGCCCCACCTTCCCATTTGAATACAAGTTCCTGGATGATAGCCTGAATGAACAATATTTGGCTGAGCAGAAGATCGGAAGTGTTTTCACCTATTTTTCTGTACTTTGCATTTTCATCGCCTGTCTTGGATTATTCGGTTTGGCATCATACACAGCAGAACAGCGAACAAAAGAGATTAGCATTCGTAAAGTGATGGGAGCATCTGTTTCGAATATAGTTTTTATCCTTTCAAAAGAATTTTCATTGTGGGTGTTACTGGCAAATATCATCGCCTGGCCGCTTGCCTATTTTGCATTACAGAAATGGCTGCAAAATTTTGCTTATGCAGTAGATCAATCTCTTATAACCTATATTATAGCTGGCATCACAGCACTTCTTATCGCTTTATTCACTGTTAGTTTCCGGGCAATCAAAGCAGCTCAGACCAACCCGGCAGATGCATTGAAGTATGAGTAACACAAAGCTCCTGCTTTGTGAATTATAAATGTAAAATTATAAATGAAAAATAAAAGGAATCGGAAGAAACAATGTTTAAAAATTATGTAAAAATAGCTCTGCGAA
>JAUVKM010000218.1 GCA_030596265.1 Candidatus Cloacimonadota bacterium | reverse complement strand
AATTGCAAAAAGAACACCACTAATATTTTTACGTGCTCGGCATATTCCAATGTTTTCTGGTGAAATAACGCAATTGTGCGGACATAGTTCACATCTGACTTTTTGATCTTCTAGTTTGGTGTAAAACAATGCTTCTTTCATAATAAATTACAATTCCTATTTTTCACTATTTATCACATCTCGTTCCCACGATTTTACGGGAATTAACACCACGATCAAAATGGAAACTAATTCCCACGATTTTTTGCGGATACTAATCCCCACGACTGAAGTCATGGGCTATTCTATTAATTTCAAATGCAGCACACGATTTTAATTGTGGGTGCAAAACCTACACTACATTCTATAAATAATTACTTCAAATATTTTTCCAAAATATTCAAATTTGTTTTCAAGCTATCGGAATTGAGACCCAAAGTTTGTTTTGCATTTAAGCCAAGCTGTTCCCGAAGTTCTTTATTGTTATACAAATTCATAATATCATCTGTTAATTTCTTTTTGTCAGATACGATAATACTATTGTTTTCTAAAAGCCTATCTACAGAATCACGACAGGAATGATGATATTTCCCGATGATCGTAGAAGTTCCATAAAAAGCAGGCTCAAGTGGATTGTGTCCACCGAAATTATAGAAACTGCCGCCCACAACAGCAATATTAGAAAGAGCATAGATCATATTTAGAATTCCCATTTCATCAACAAAAAGAATATCAACAGGTTCCTCTAATTTGGAATAAAAATGATAATCAAAGTCCTTAAAAATTTCGCATACTTGAGGAAGTCTGTGCAAATGACGTGGAACTATGACAACCTTCAGGTTATTAATTTTCTCTTTAAGGCTGATAAAAACTTCTTTGAAGAGCTTTTCTTCTCCCGGACGGCTACTTCCCAAAACTATGATAAAATCGTCCTCAGAATAGCTTAATTCTTTTCTTAATGTTGTTTTATTGAATTCTGGAAGTTCAATACAAAATTTTAGGTTATGCGCATTTACAACGTTATCAAATTTCAATCCAATGAATCTTCGCTCATCTTTCTCCGATTGAGCATTCACAGCTTTAATAGCTTTCCAAACGGGTTTCCAGAAAATTCTGAAATTCCTATATTTTGGAAATGAACTATCTGAAATACGGGCATTCACCATTACCACCGGTATTTTGCGTTTTTTAGCAATGTGCAGCATATTAGGCCATAATTCGGTTTCTACCAGAATAATTAATTCCGGATTTATTGTATTATAAAATCTTTTTTGAATAAATAAGACATCCATAGGGAACAGGCTTACAACTAATTTTGGACTTATCGTCTTTGCTGCTTCCAATCCTGTTGCTGTCATTGTTGTCATTATAAAATCTTTTTGCGGATATTTTTGCAGAAGTTGATTTATAAGCGGTTTCACTGCATTTACTTCACCTACGGAAGCTGCATGGATCCAAACACATTTTTCAAACCCATTTTTTAGTATACCAATTCTTTGTTTACTTCGCTTACTTTTCATACGTAATTTGATAATTGGATAACTTATACCAATAATAAGCGAACTAAAAAAACGATAAATAAACATATATTTTCCTTTTCTAAAAATTATTTTTTAATAATATTATTATAAAACTTTAAAATGAATTTCGTCATCTACACTGCTTAAAAGAACTTTAAGCTTATCTGTCAATTTATAAATGTTTCCCTTTCTTTTACCGATAAATCTGCTATGCTGCGGAAAATATTCATAATGATCATCACTTAATGAAGATAATTCAACTATCCCTGTTACCGGATATCTGTCTAATTCAACAATGAAAGAATTCTTTCGAACAGCAATAATAATGGCATTATATTCCTCACCGACCTTCTTTTTCATAAAGATCGTTTTGTTTTTAAGATCAACTTCACGTTCAGATTCATCAGCAATCTGTTCTCTCTCTGTAGCAATTTTAGCAAGTTTGAAAAGATGAGATGAGGAAAAAGGAGTTTGCTGGGAATTTAATTTATTCTTAATTTGATGATGAATGATCAAATCTGAAATTCTACGGATTGGTGATGTGAAGTGTGTGTAATAACGCATTGCCAGCCCGAAGTGACCAAAGTTTTCTACAGTGTATTTAGCTTTTTTCATGCTTCGCAGGATCTTGCGGTCGAAAACACGATGGTAGTTTTCATCCGGGAGCTGGTTCAATAAATTCTGAAGTACAATATTCAAATTCTGATGCATTTCCATTTTGATATTATAGCTTGTAATCTCTTCTTTGAGCTTGATCAGCCTTTCTTCATCAGGTTTCTCATGAATCCTGAATATTGTTTTACCAGATGAAAGTTCTTTGGCAATAAACTCATTTGCAATCAGCATGAAGTTCTCGATCATTTTATGAGAATCCGTTTCTTTACTGCGTTCAAGATCGATAACATGCCCCTCATCATCAAATACAAAAATAGTTTCAGGAATATTAAGCTTGAGATATCCGCACTTAACTCTATTCTTTGTAAGTGATGTGGATAATTTACGCATATCTTTAAGAGTTTTAGCGATTTCAGGTTCCAATTCTTTCTTCTCATCAAAGAATTCATCTATTTCTTCGTAATTGAACCTGGCATTGGAACAGATCACGCTTTCGTATACACTTTGTGAAATCACCTTATAATCGGCATTGTATCTGGTTTGAACAGTTAATGTGAGCTTATCTTCGAATGGTCTCAAACTGCAGATCTTGTTGGAAATTTTCTCGGGCAGCATTGGGATAACCTTCTTTGGAAAATAATAGCTGTTCCCTCGTTTTGCTGCTTCCTCAAATAATTTACTCTTTATCCCAATATATTGTGCAACATCTGCAATATGAACATAAAGCGTGAATCCTTTCTCTTCTTGAATTAAAGATATTGCATCATCAAAATCCTTTGCTGAAGCGGGATCAATAGTAAATGTTAGCAAGTTTCGAAGGTCTTTACGCTTGGAAATTATATCACCAGGAATTTCATCTGAAAGAGCATCAAGTTCCTTTAATACATTTTGAGGAAATTCCAAAGGCAATTCATACTGCCGGATAACGCTCAGGATTTCTACATCAGGATTTCCCGCTTTGCCAAGTACTTCTATAATATTACCCGCTGGAATTTTATAATATTCACGACTGCCCCAGTTAGTTACTTCGAGAACAACTTTTTCTCCGATTCTGGAATTTGAAATATCATTTACAGCAAAATTTGTGTGGATTCTTGAATTATCCGGAATGATGTAATGTTTTCCATTATATTCCTGGAATGTTCCTATAATCTTTTTATTAGCTCGCTTAATGATCTTTGTAATAATTCCATGTTTCTTGTCATTCCGCTGATAGTTAACTTCTAATTCAACTGTATCGTTATGATAGGCATTTAATGTATCTTCTGAAGAAACGAAAATATCTTCCGGCTCTGCTTTTACAAATGCAAACGATTTATTCCTCGCTAATGTGGTTGCATCAAATATTCCCGTGATGTTTTTAGAGTTTTTTACTTTTAAAGCATAATATTTACGGTTCTTCTGGTTGATCTCTTTATCTTTTGCTAATTTAAAGAGTGTATCTATTAAATTTTTATATTTATGTTTTCTCAGTCCAATAGCTTTGGCTATATCTTTTAATTTAAAATGATTATGAGGGCTATCTTCAAGTAACTTCTTAACTGTATATGCCAATTTTTTATCATACATTAAATTATACTTTATTCCCAATCTTTTCTTCAAGTATTCTTAGCAATTCTTCTTTTTCATTTTTAGTTTTAGAAAAACGTAATGAAAGCCCACGGAAAGGATCCAGTTTACGGGGCATTTTAAATGTACTTAACATTATTCCTTTTTTATCCATGTAATAGCAACCGAAATGAGAATATGGTCGTTCAGCTTTGATAAGCCAATAATGAACACGGATTTTATTCTCAAAAAGTTCATAAGTTGTAGGTATGAAATATGTTATCAAACTAATGAAAAATACTCCCATTCCCAGATAAAAGAAAAGAGGCATACTCCAATTAACTACAGTAATTTTCCAAAGTAACAAACTTATAATGATCAAGAAGGCGATCAATAGGGCAGAGCTGACTGGAAAATCTTTGAATGGATACGAAACCCATTTTAATTTTGCTTCATTATCTGACATTTTGTATTATCTCCCTACATTTTTCAATTTCTTCTTTAATAAGAATAGTGTCATCAAAAACCTTAGTAGAATTGAATTTAGAGCC
>JAUVKM010000097.1 GCA_030596265.1 Candidatus Cloacimonadota bacterium | reverse complement strand
TTATCTGTATGTGCTTTTATATATCCAGCTATCATTTCTAGAGCATCGTAAGATTCACCCTTAATTTCCGATTTACCTGTTTCAAAATATATATCATAAATAGCAATATGACCTTTAGCAACTAATCCTGCATCTAAATTCTCTAAGGATATCATTCCCTTATCCATTGGTTTTGTTTCTATAGTTACCAACGAATAAACAACTTTACTATCCACTGTGGCAGAGACAATGCATATATAATGATCTGCAGTGTCGGTAGATATCATTCCAGAGAAATATTTACCAGCATACCGGGATAACTGTACATATTCATATTTATCACCATAATGACTCGGATGCCCTTTTTTCATAAAAGCAGCTACACATTCTCTTAAATTTGATGTTTGGAATACAGTACCATCTTTTGCTAATACTGCTTCTTCATAGTTTTTTATTATTTCCAGTTGGGAACGTCCAGACGGAGCATAGCAAAATCTATGGCGAATATAACCTTCAATCTTTTTAATTTCTGCCTTGCCATCAGGTGTTTGACCAACACCAACAAAGAATTCTTCATAACCGATCTTGTCGTCATAATGACAAGCACTGCCCGGATAAATGGGTGCAATATCGTTTTTCTTTTCTTCTGCAATTTTTTTCTTTTCTTCTTTTTCTTTTTTTGATTCTTTAATGTCTTTAGATACTTTTTTTAACGCACTTGGAATTTTAAATTGTGCATTTAATGTTTGAAACATAAAAATAGATAATACTACAATCAATAATAAACTAAATTTCCTCATGAAATTTCTCCTTGTATAGTAAATATTTTACTTCATAATTTTTTCAACTCATGCAAGATCAAAAGCTGATATAAACCTATTTTCGAAATTAACATTTAATTCAACTTACAAGACTCTCCAAGCTAAACAAATTATTTTTATTTCAACAACAACATCTTCCTTGTTTCGGTTATGGTTTCCGTTTGTAGTTTATAAAGATATATTCCTGATGAAACACGTTTACCACTTTCATCTTTACCATCCCAAATAGCTGTTATTGTTTGATCTTCATATACATGATCATTGAATATAGTTTTAATTTTCTCACCTTTTATATTGTAGACAATTACTTCTACGTCACTCTCTTCCGCCAGTGCAAAACTTATAGAAGTGCTTGGATTGAATGGATTGGGATAATTCTGATGTAATCCATAAGTATCTGGGATTATAGGTGTATCTTCAAATGGGATTTCAAATGTAATAGGATCGTGAACAAATGTTTCACCATCAATTGACACATCTTCAATCCAATACCAATAAGTTGTATTCTGCATAACAGAAGCATTATCCACATAAATATAATCTGATGCGTTATTGGTTGTTCCATTGCCGGGGACAGGATCGTTTGCATTAAGATGTACAGCTTCAATAAAACTATTATTTGCTCCTCGATAAACATTCCAATAAGCATTTTCTATTTCTGATTGAGTTGTCCAATAAAGAGTTGGAGAACCATCTAAATAAAGTGCATAGAAAGCTGAAAGATTTACGGGAAGTGGATTATCATCACTTGAAGCAAGAATATATTCCGTCCCGGTTTGACCTGTTTTGATTAAAGTATTATCTGTTGTATTTAATGTTGCATCTAAATCATTCCAACTGGTTGCTGAATTATTGCTTCTGGAAGCAAGTTCAAGATTATTTTCATTTGTTATGCCCGGATGTCCTTCATAATTATATGTAAGTGTATAGGTTGGATCTGTTCCGCCAGCTATATAAGTTCCAAAGTAATGTGATTGAGAAAGTTGATCGAGACCTGCGGGAGGAGTAGTAACATTTGGCGCAGAATCAACACGATAGATTTGAACTCCATCAGGAGAGCCGGTGATCGTGCCGACTGTAACATCATCGCCATAACTTGAAGCGAGATTAATGCTTGATGGAGAATTGTAATCATGAGTACTGATATCTCCAAGAGCTGCACCGGAAGTTTCCCAGGCAGGGGAAGTATGAGAACCTCCACCTGAACCATACCAGGTTCCATCATAACTGTTTGGTCCCACATCAGGAAGATTTGTTTCCGATGATTCATCAAAACGGTAATAGGCTGTAATATTGCTATTCCAGGTAATACCACTCATTCCATCTACATAAGATTGGGTAAGTTTCCTGCACATTGTATCTCTTATCTGGTCTTGTGTAAGTGCAGCATCCCAGATGCATACTTCGTCAATTTTTCCATCTAACCATCTTTGAGCACTTATAATTCGTCCAAACCATACAGGCTGAGTTGAACCATGTATTGGAAGGTCTGATATTGTTGAATTTACTGTAACATCAATACCATTAACATAGATCTTTGCCGTAGTTACTGCCCTGTCATATGTAGCTGCTATAAAATACCATGAGTTTATTTCGATCGAAAAACCAAACAGTAACGGAAACTGTGATATTGCAGGACTACTTACAGTAAATGTTTCTGGGACTGTACCATCATCTGTTCCACCAAATTGAAAGTTTGGATCAGTTCCACTAGCTCCCGCAATCAATCCAAAATAAAAGTCACTATTAATATTAGTTGGATAATCAAATTTAGTAATTATCCCGTAACCTCCAGGAGTGTCAGTAGTATTAAAATTAACCCATGCAGATAGAGTCAAAACATCCATATTTGTCTCTAATATGCCTGTAACTTCAACATAATCATCAGTTCCATCAAAATCCATTGTGTTGCCTGCACCCTGAGCGAAGAGTACAATTGCAAACATTACCATAAAAACAAAAAATAAAAATAACTTTTTCATATTTTCCCTCCTTTAAAAACTTTTTCGGACAGCTCGGAGAGCTATCCCTACTATAATTTTTGCATCATTTCAACAGCAGCATCTTCCTTGTTTGGGTTACAGTTTGTGTTTGTAATTTGTAGAAGTAGATTCCAGATGAAACTTGTTTACCACTTCCATCTTTACCGTCCCAAACGGATGTTGTTGTTTGATCTTCATATACATGATCGTTGAATATAGTTTTAATTTTCTCACCTTTTATATTGTAGACAATTACTTCTACGTCACTCTCTTCTTCCAGTGCAAAACTTATAGAAGTGCTTGGATTGAATGGATTGGGATAATTCTGATGTAATCCATAAGTATCTGGGATTATAGGTGTATCTTCAAATGGAATTTCAAGTGTAATAGGATCGTGAACAAATGTTTCACCATCTAGTGACACATCTTCTATCCAATACCAATAAGTTAAATTCTGCATAACTGATGCATTATCTAGATATATATAATCTGATGGAGTATTGGTTGTTCCATTGCCGGGGACAGGATCGTTTGCATTGAGCCACATAGCTTCTGTAAAGCTATCACTTGTTCCTCTGTAAACATTCCAATAAGCATTCTCAGTTTCTGATTGGGTTGTCCAATAAAGAGTTGGAATACCGCTTATGTAAAGTGCATAGAAAGATGAGAGATAAACAGGAAGTGGATTATCTGAGCCGCCACCTATCCCGAAATCAGAGAAACTTGTTAAACCAATAACTGTTATGGAAGGTTCATTATAAGTTAGGGTGGAACCCAGATCTGTTACAACATCCTGCCAATCTGATGAAGAGTTATCTCTTTTTAGGATATGGAGTGTATTAAAGTTTTGAATTCCACTTACTCCGGACAAATCGAATGTAACATCATAGACTCCAACATTACCATCTGTAGAATAAATGTTCCAATATCTATCTGTAGAGATATTTTCTATTCCAGCAGGTAAACTTCCATATACACCAGGATCTGTATTATGTTTTGTAGCATTTATTGTGGTTACAGGATGGGTTCCCGAAAATTGTATTGTTGTTCCTGTATCTGTAAATTCATAAGCTTGATTGTCGTCTGCGGGAATTGTATTTTGAACAGTTATTCCACCATCTTGATATTCATAAACTCCCATATCAATGATAACATTTCTTATTCTTGGATTTCCATCAAGATCCGTTTCATAATCAGAGATATCAGTATCAGGATCTCCATAATCTATACAGAGAGAAGTTGACTGCAGGTGATAATCTCCATTACCAGGATCTACAAATAACGGATCTAAGTTTATATTTCCTGTTCCTGCCCAACCACCTTCTATATCCGAATATGTTGCTGTAACTGAACCTGATTGAATATAGATCTCTTGGGATGTATTATTCCACAAAATGGAATTCGCTAAACTAAGATTGGAACCATAACAGTAAATCCCACCACAAAATAAGCCGCCAGAATTACCTGAAATCGTTACATTCTGTAGAATCGAACTGGATCCATAGCAGTAAATCCCACCACCATAATTGCTGGTTATTGCTACATTCTCTAAACTCGGACTGGAATCATCACAGTAAAACCCACCACCATCTTGAAAAGCAGAATTACCTGATATTGTTACATTATTTAAACTTGGACTAGATCCTGTAGAACAGTAAATCCCACCACCAAAATGATAAGCAGAATTATTTGAAATTGTAACATTCTGTAAACTCGGATAGGAATATAATTCACAGCAAATTCCACCACCATAGGCAGAAGCTGTATTATCTAATATTTTTACATTCTGTAGAATCGGATTGGAAATATAACAGTAAATCCCACCACCACGAATACCATAGCCATTTGTAATAGTAAATCCACATAGAACTGCAGATGAGTTCTCTCCATGATCAAACGTTACAACACTACCACTACTGTTCCCATCAATAATAGTTGAAGAAATATAAGTTTCATCCTGGGTAGTATAGAATAAAGATGCCACTGTAATGGGTTTTCCATTAAAGTTAATATTCTCCACATAAGTTCCAGGTTGTACAAGCACAATGTCTGTATCAGAAGAACAATTAATACCAAGCTGTATGGTTGCAAATGGAAGTTGCTCCGATCCATTCCCTGTCACATCGGAACCGGTTGTAGAAATATACCAGGTAGGACCAAAATATTGATGAAAATAATAAGCCCCCATATCTACTATTGTGCCGTCAGGATCTAAAGGTGACGAGGGATCTCCAGCATCGATACATGGGGAATTTGGCTGCAGATGGTAATCTCCATTTGTAGGGTCTACAAATAACGGATCACTTAAAATATTGCCATCTCCTAACCACCCACCCTCGATATCTGAATATGTTGCTGTAACATCACCTGAAATATTAAATATCTCATTATTCCACAGAATGGAATTTATTAAACTCAGACTTGAGCCATCACTATAAATTGCTTTACCAAGTACCGCGTCATTATTCGCTATTGTTACATTCTGTAAATTCGGGCTGGAACTATAACAGAAAATTCCACCACCATCATTAGCAGAATTACCTGATATTGTTACATTCTCTAAAATCAGGTCTGAATCAAAGCAGCAATAAATTCCACCACCAAAACTATGAGTTCCAGTAGCAGAATTACCTGTTATCGTAACATTCTGTAGACTCGGACTGGAATAATTGTTACAATAAAACCCACCACCATAATAAGCAGAATTACCTGTTATTATTAAATTATCCAAACTCGGATTGGAATAATTGTTACAATAAATTCCACCACCACCTGAACTAGCAGAATTATCTGTAATTGTTACATTGTCAAAACTCGGACTGGAATAGGATTCACAGTAAATCCCACCACCATATACAGCAGAATTACCTGATATGCTTACATTCTGTATGCTCGGGCTGGAGCCATCACAGTAAATTCCACCACCACAATTTTGTGGAATAGATCCTGAAGCCAAACCATTTATAATAGTGAAACCGCATAAAATTGCAGTAGAATCCTCACTGTTTTCAAAGATCACAACTTTTCCAATATCATTTCCATCAATTATTGTTGAAGAAATATAAGTTGGATCTTGGGTGGTTAAAAACCAGGATGCCACTGTAATGAGTTTTCCGTTAAAGTTAATATTCTCCACATAAGTTCCTTCACCTACAAGCACAATATCACCATTAGCAGCATTATTTATAGCATTTTGTATTGATTCACCAGCAGACACATTAATAGTTACTGCATAAGTAAATGCTAAAGACAATAAAAATAAAATTGTTAAGATTTGTTTCATTAAAACCTCCAAGCAATTTTAACTTTTTCAGGTTTCCTTTAGTCGTTTGAACATTAATGTTTTACATAAATATTACATAAGTTAAAATGTAATTTATAAAATTCAATGTCAAGAACATTATTATTTAACACTATGAAATAAAATGAGTTATAATAAGGCTATAATTACTCTGTAGAATGAAAATACTTTTTTCAAAATTAAAATATTCTACTGATTTTTTAGTTTGTTAATAAATGCATCTATTGCTTCGTAATCGATTTCATTCACATTTGTGGACTTACCAGCTATTTTTTTGATAATTGCTTTTTCAATAAAATTCATTCTATCGAAATTGAATTCTCCACCCATGAATCCATTTGTTACAGATACTTCTCGTAATTCGTCAGGAAAGACATTGTTAAATTGTTCATCTCGTTTTTCATCTTTTTGCATGCAAACAATAAAGAGAGCAACTCTTTTTTTAAGTAAAATAGTCATATTATTTGCGACGAATTGTTTTAACTTTTTTGGAATTGATCCAATATGTATAGAGCCGCCAATAATGATTGTATCGTAATCTTTTAATTCAATTGATTTGGTTGTTTTCAGGTTAAATATTTGTGTTTGGTCTGGATCTAATTTACTTTTTAAGCAGTTCAGCAATTTTCTCTGTTGTGCCATGTTTAGAAATGTAGATTATAGCAGTATTCATAGTTTTGTCCTTTTTATAAAAAATATGTTGATAAAAATCTGAGATTCTTCGTAAGAATAGCAGACAGAACTTCTCAGAAAGACAGATTTTTTCTTTCTTGACTTCTTATGTTCCCTCTCTTTTTATGAAGAGAGGAACAGCAGGATGAATTATTAACCTACAACGCCTGCATTGATCAGATCGTGCATATGAAGCATGCCAACCAGATTATTATTCTCATCAACAATTGGCAGCATGGTTATCTTATTATCTTCCATTAGGTTCAATGCATCAACTGCAAGTTCTTGCGGCTGCATTGATTTTGGAAACTTTATCATTACTTCAGTAACATTTATGTTCAGATCAGTTATGCCTTTTTCTATCATTCGCCGTAGATCACCATCTGTGATAATACCAATTAGTTTTCCATCAGTATCTATCACATTTGTACAGCCCAGACCCTTAGAAGTCATCTCAATGATAGCTTTATTCATTTTAGCCTGATCATTTACAACAGGATTATCTTCCCCTGAATGCATTAGATCTTCAATCTTACAAATAAGTTTTTTACCGATCGTTCCACCAGGATGGAATTTAGCAAAATCTTCTTCATTGAAATTCCTTTTT
>JAUVKM010000200.1 GCA_030596265.1 Candidatus Cloacimonadota bacterium | reverse complement strand
GTGCATAATCAACTTGACCAAGCCATAAACCTCCGGCAGAGAAGGCATAAGTGAATACGATCTGAGCCTGCATGGCCATGAAATTTCCCCAGTTTGCAGAACGTGGTGGTGGAAGTTTCTCTTTTGGTGCCGTTTGTCTGTAAGCTTCATTTTCTGCATGTTCACTAATAGCTCTTCCAATTCCGTGACTTATCCCTCTGGATATTGGATCGTAACCACCGATGCAGCCGGTTGTAATAATAATAATGAACGAGATTAAAACATAAATGAATGACTTGCTTTTTTTCATAATTTCCTCCTTTTCTTAATAATCTTTGTTACCAGTCAATCCGATATATTGCAATGAGTTCTGTCAATGAATTTGGTAAATTGTGTTATTAATTGAAGCAATTATTTAACAATTGAGGCTTTATCTTTTATCACTTCTGAGATAGTGTATAGTGAACCTGAGATCATCACAATATCATCTTCATCAGCGTCAGACATTGCTTTTTTCACAGCAGAAATAACATCTTCATAAACTTCATATGGTTTGTTATAAAGTTTTACAAATTTTACTTGATCTTCAATTTCTGCAGCTCGATTAGATTTGTTTTTAGTGATGTAGACTTTATAGCTCACACTGCAAATATCTTTAATGATCGTCTCCAATTTTTTATCACGCAGAATAGCTAAAACGAAATATATTTTTTTATTTGGAAAAATTTCGATCAAATTGTTCTTCAATGCTTCTATGCCTTCTTCGTTGTGAGCTCCATCAATAATAACAATTGGTTTTTGGGAAATTATCTGCATTCTCCCTTGCCAATCTATCTTAGATAATGCACTGTATATCTTTTGTTTATCAAATTTTCTGCCAGTTTTTTGCAGGAAAATAATAAATGCCGTGATCGCAAGGGCTGCATTAAATGCCTGGTGTTTTCCTAATAAATTAACAGTAACATTTTCCAGATCGAGTTGAGGTGAATGATAATTAAATGAAGTTCCAGAATCATTTATTTCGATATTAGAAATTGAAAAATCCTTTCCATATTCCAGAACAGGAGCATTTAATTCTTTGGCTCTCTGTCTGATCACTTTAGTTGCTTCTGCTGGTATTTTCCCAAGAACTACAGGGGTGTTTGTTTTGATAATACCGGCTTTCTCAAAGGCAATTTTTTCTATTGAATTTCCAAGGCTTTTCGTATGATCGTATGAGATCGTTGTAATAACCGTAACAGTGGATTCAAATGGATTTGTACCATCTAGTCTGCCACCTAACCCAACTTCAAATATTGCATTATTAATATTGTTTGAATGGAAAATATCAAATGCCATTGCTGTTGTTATCTCAAAGAATGAAGCTTCATTTTCTTTCAGAACAGATTCCCATTTTTTATAGGTGGAAATTAATTCATTCAGTTTAATATTTTTCCCATTTAGTCGAATTCGTTCGCGATAATCAACTAGGTGAGGTGAAGTGTTTAATCCGGTTTTCAAACCATATTGTAATGATATGGCTTCACATATTGCGGCTGTAGAACCCTTGCCATTTGTCCCGGCTATATGGATTCCTTTTAATTTCTTATTAGGTGAATCCATTGCCTTTAGAATACTAAGCATTCTTTCCAATCCGAGTTTTACATTACCGGAGTGTCGCTGATAAATATAATCTAAAAATTCTTGATATTCCATAAATATTTCCATAAAAAATACCTCCAAGGTTAGCTTGAAGGTATAATTAATTCAAATATTAATTTTATTCGAGAAGGCTTTCCGGAAGAACATGATCTTCGAATTTATCATGGTTCGGGCAGGTAACAATAATTTCTCCTGTCTCAAAATCTCCACGCATGAAATACTTATCTCCAACACCTTTTTCAGGGCATTCGTATGTTGTTTTAAGATAGTTCATTCTCATAAGATCGCGTGCTGTGCCTTCAAAATTTTCTTCCCTTTCATTCATGTATGATTTGATAGCTTTATAAATAGTAGTCATATTTTTGATACATTGTTCGGTCTTCTGCTTTTTATTAACATTATAGGTCTGTGGTAAGATCAATATAAAAAACAAAACTATTAATGCAACGAAACTAATTATCTTATAGATATTAAGCTTTTTCATTCTAACTCCTCAAAATTTTTTTCGATAACACCTTTTGTACGAGATTTTCGTCAAGCTTTTTGTTTGAGGTAAAATGCAGGCTGATTATACTTGACCGTTTAATTACTTTCTTTTTAAAGTCCAAAAAAAAATTGGAGGATATTATGGCAAAGAGAGTTCTTGTAGCAACAGCAAAACCATTTGCTTCTCAAGCAGTAGTGGAGATAAAAAATATCTGTGAAGAGAAGGGTTATGAATTAATCCTGAATGAGAATTATACTGAACAAAGTGATCTGGTAAATGCAGTTAAGGATGTAGATGCTTTGATAGTAAGAAGTGATAAGGTTACAAGTGAAGTTATAGGGAATGCTGATAATCTAAAAGTTGTTGTTCGTGCTGGTGCCGGATATGATAACTTAGATTGCGTAGCTGCTTCCCAAAAAGATGTTATCTGCATGAATACTCCCGGGCAAAACTCTAATGCTGTAGCCGAACTCGCTTTTGGAATGATGTTATATATGGCTCGTAGCAAGTTCAATGGTAAATCGGGAACTGAGCTTAAGGGTAAAACTGTTGGTATTCATGCTTATGGTAATGTTGGATTGAATGTGGCAAGAATTGCAAAAGGTTTTGATATGAAAGTAATCGCTTTTGATCCTTATGTAGATAATGCCATAATGGAAGCTGATGGCGTTAAACCTGTTAGTTCCGTTGAAGAATTGTACAATACAAGTGATTATTTATCAGTTCATATTCCTTCTATTCCGGCTACACAAAAATTAATTGATCTAAGACTTATTTCGATTATGAAACCAGGTGCAACTATCATAAATACTGCCAGAAAAGAAGTTATTAATGAAGAAGATATGATCAAGGTTTTTGCAAATAGAGAAGACTTAAAATATGCATCTGATATTGCACCGGTGAAAGCAGATGAAATGATTAATAAATTTGGAGATCGAGTTTATTTTACTCCCAAGAAAATGGGTGCGCAAACATTGGAAGCTAATGTAAATGCAGGTGTTGCTGCTATCAATCAAATCATTGCTTATTTCGAAAAAGGTGATACTACATTTCAAGTAAATAAATAAAGTAATAATCAAGTTAATAATAAAATTAAGAGCCTGTCAATAGAGAGGCTCTTTTTTCATATAATACTGACAAAAATGTGACAGTAGTAATAAATTTATGACATATATGTCACTTCCAAGATTATACATAAGATAAAGTGCAATCATTTAACTTTCTTTATAATTTGAACTTACGTCGTTATATTTTTTTTCTTTTTATTTGGCATACTGTTTGCATTAATTAATTTATATATAAAGTGCGTTAACAATTAAAAAAAATATTAATGGAGGACGTTATGTCTTTTAAGAAAAATGTTTATGTTGTTATTTTATTGGTAATTTTGTTTTCATTCGGTTCGCTATTTGCTCAACAAAGGATTGACAGCAAGTATATTGTACGAACGTTTATTGATGAAGACGGAAATTCGATTGATGAAATCATAGTTCCTGGTAGACCACCGGTAGATCACCGTGAACCGGTAGTAGATCTACCAGATCCATTTATAAGTGATGCAATTAATATTTTAACCAATGTTCCGGCATTTGACTGGTCTTTCGGATGTTCTGCGACTTCAGCTGCTATGATGGCAGGTCATTACGATAATACAATTTTCCCTGAAATGTACACAGGACCTACAAATGGTGGCGTAATGCCTATGACAAATGCCATATGGGGTAGTGTAACCATAAATGGAGAGGTGAGAAAGCAATGTCCATTAAGCGCTACACGCAACGGAGTTGATGGAAGAACTACTCTAGGACACGTTGATGATTATTGGCATTCATATGGTTCATCAAATGATCCATATTATGGCAATTGGGCACAACATACCTATGATGATTGTACAGCTGATTACATGGGAACAAATCAATATCAGAATTTTGGCAATACCGATGGAGCTACAACCTTTTACAATTACACCAATGGTACCCCGCTATACGATTACAGTGGCTGTGAACCATCCCAGAAAGATGGAACTCACGGTCTACGAGAATTCTTTGAGTCCAGAGGATATGCAATTCAATATAGTGGTGGTGATTATCAAAATTATTCTCAGTATATATACGGCTACGATGGAAACACAATTGGCTTTACCTATAATCAATTCAAAGCAGAGATAGATGCTGGACGACCTGTTCTTATTCAAGTAGAAGGTCATACAATGCTCGGCTTTGGTTATGACGATAGCAGTAATCTTGTTTATATTCATGATACTTGGGATTATAGTAATCATACAATGACATGGGGTGGATCATATAGTGGAATGGCGCATTATGCTGTCGGTGTATTCCTTCTGGAAGATCCTACAATTACAGTTACTGTTCCTAATGGTGGTGAGATTTGGGATCTTGGTACATCACATAATATAACATGGACAAGTCAATATGTAACAAATGTTGATATTGATTTATATAAT
>JAUVKM010000160.1 GCA_030596265.1 Candidatus Cloacimonadota bacterium | reverse complement strand
ATTTAGAATTTCGGTTGTTATTTCATTAAAATCAAGCAAATATTTTTTACTGGATTCAAATAAGTTCTTGTAATCTTTTTCTTTCATTTAGATAATTCCTTAATACAAAAACAAAAAGAAATGAATATTACCATAAACCTCGATGAATATAGCTTATAAATGTGCATTATTCTCAACAGCCTTTTCATTTCAACAACAAGCATTTTTTCACAGCCTTTGCTTTACCTTTTATATTTAATTGATAGAAATAAATGCCTGATGAAACCGGTCGGTTATTTTTGTCAGTTCCATTCCAGATAACAGAATGCTGACCTGCTGAAAGCTGACCGGCTGAACTGCTAAGAAGCTGTTTTACTTTCTGCCCTCTGATATTATAGATAAAAATCTCTAGGTTCTCCGTATTCACAGCAGCGGTAAAAGAGATCGTTGTTTCAGGATTGAAAGGATTGGGATAGTTACCATGTAGTTTTGTGACTACAGGTAATACGTCAGGTTCCGAACTAACGTATCCTACAGTTAATGTAACCGGTATTATCACTTCAGGTTCAGCAGGATCGTTGCTTAATATTGTAATATTGGCTGTATAATCTCCTTCTGCTAAATTCGAAGCATCGTACGTAATATTTATTTCTGCACTTTGTCCTGCTGTAATGGTTCCTGAATTCGGATCTATTGGAAGCCAGGGAACACCTTCAAAATAAACCAAAACATCATCGAAGAACCAGCCAGATCCAGAATTATTAATGCTGTCAATCGTATCAAAGTAAAAACGTATTTGGATTTCATTTCCTGTAAATGGTGTCAGATCTAATATGGTTTGTATCCAACCTCCGCTGCTACCGGATGGAGCATTACCAGCATCACCTCGCAGGTGAATCCAACTTGTTCCGCCATTAGTGGTTACATCAACCATACAGAAATCATAATTAGATTCTGTATTGTAATTTTCAAAGAACAGAAGAGTTACTGTTGTATCTATTGTAGTCATATCAATAACAGGTGAGATAACAGCTGTATTAATTCGATTTCCTGTAGCATAATTTATGCTTCCTGCTATGCCGCACCACCAGCTATAAGTTGGGCTGTTACAATTCAGTTCGGTTTGATGCCAAAGATCGTCCGGTGCTCCACCATACATTTCAGTTGTCCAGCCGTTAACTCCTGACTCCATATCATCGGCAAAAATAAGCACAGAATCTCTGAGCGATGTTAATAGTCCCAAGTATGTCGGATATGTATTTGAATTATCTTTATCTAAAACATTGGTTACATTACTTCCTCTTTCTGTAGGTTGGTAAGGATTTGTTGAACAGATTCTAGAGGTGGTTTCAGTTGCAGATATCTGGTATGTAAGATCAGATACACCGTTGTTGAATATCGTAAGAATATCATAATCAATTTCACCGGGAGGAACCGTAGCAATAAGTTCTTCCGGAATAACGTCAATTTCAGGAGGGAAAACACATTCACCATACAGGTCTATCAACAATGGGTTCAGGTCAGGATCATTGCTCTGAATAGATAATGTAGCATTGAATGTCCCAATATTTTCGGATGTAAATGTAATCTCAAGTTCCGTTTGCTCTCCCCAACCCAGATCAAATGCAGTTAGTCCCGTGTAAGTAAATCCCTCTCCACTGATCTCTACTGAAGAAATATCTAAGTTAACATAACCTAAATTTCGAATATTGAATGTCATTGTTGCCGGATAGTTCAAGTATTGAGTTCCAAAATTCAATTCATCTGTAGAAGCCCAGATATGCGGATAAGAATCATTGGATAAGAACGAGAAGTACCGTGCCATAAGATCTGCTTTTGTATTTGTTCCATCAGAATCTGCCATAGGTCCAAAAATGGAAGAAGTACAGATAACTCTGTATGAGCCTTCATCATAATACACAGATCGTCCAATTTCATCCTGGCAAGTGAAATAAAGAACTCCTTCAGTTTCACTGAGGACATCTACCATATAGTCAGGATCTTCATCATATTGGAAGGCGAAATTATCTCCGGATGTGAAAGTGTTTTCCACACCCATTATGTTATGAATTCCATTTGTAGTTCCATTACTGATGTAATCTGTTCCCAGATAACCGAAAAATGCAGTTGTATAATGATTGAAACCCACATCTGATCCCTCGATGTAAAGAGAACCGCCACCGTTTAAAAAATTAATAAGAGTTGTTTGTTGAGTGGTGCCAACGACACCAGGTGGAGTGGTTCCTCAGCCCAAACAATAGATGCCTAGAGTCACGAAAACAACATCATAACCGGAAAGATCTCCAGGTAATGTAGATAATGTGGTGAAAGTTATTCCATTTGCAGTTAATGCTTGTTGGATTTTGTATTCACAACCCACATTACCGGTTCCTTCCGGATCAATAAAATCAGAGTTGTTGTCGTTGTCCCAGATTAGAACCTGCTGAGCATAAACTATACAAGGTAACAAAAACAAAATTACTAAACAGATTAATAAATGTTTTTTTTCAACTTTCATGATAAACTCCTTGTTTTTTTAATAGCATTCACAAAAACTCATTTGAGCAATAACATTTTCTTACTCTGCTCAAAATTTCCAACTTTTAATTTATAGAAATAGATCCCTGAACTGACAGGTCTATTGTTTTCATCTGTTCCATCCCAAACCACAGAACGCTGACCTGCAGAAAGTGTTTCATTAACGAGCAGTTTTACTTTTTGACCTTTTAGATTAAAAATTTCAAGATTCACAAACGAGGACGTTTGTGCTACAGAAAAGGATATCGTTGTTTCAGGATTGAATGGATTGGGATAATTACCAAGTAATTCTAAGTTTACGATATTGTGATCAGTACTTGTAATTATATAATCAATGAAAACTTCATTCGAAGCGGAGCTTTCATTCTCCTGAGAATATTTTGCCGTAATATAATAACCATATGTAAGAGTTTGAGGAGGATTAACATAATCTTCATAACATAATTGACTTGTTGTATCCAACAGTGTGAATACAGTACCATTAATATTTTGGTAAATATTAAAAAATTGATACTCTCTTGATGCTGAATGCTGCCAATTTAGAGTAACTTCATTACCGGTTAATTCCCCTGTTAAATCGGTTGGAGGAATCATCCGATATAAAGAAAAATCAACAGAAGTGTATTGCAATTCATCTACAATAATATCATCAAAGAAAATAGTTTCATATTCGGGGTACGAAGCAGTTACAGAATAAATGCCGATTGGAACTTCAATTTCATATTCGACTGTTCCGCTGATATCAGGTTCGATCTCTAGTATGTATTCATCGGCTAAGTTCTGTATCGTTACTGTTATGAATGATGTATCAACAACGGCAGGAACAAGGGTTATCTGACCGTTAATAAAACCGGTAGGTAACTGATTTGGAACAATATCTAAGATTGCTCCTTCCACAACGGTCAATCCGTAAGGAATCTCATCGGGAAGCAAATACCAACCATTATAAGAGCCACCCCATCCCATATTAAGATGATAATAATCATCGGTGTTATAGCCATCAACAACAAAATTATGACCAGCATCCCACGATGGTGTTACGGATGCAAAATGAACAGGAAGCGCATCCATCATATTCTGTGCGAGTTGTTCATAAAAATCAGAAGTAGTTTCATTAATCAATTGAACGTCGTTAAAATTGAATTTTAAAAAAGCCTGATATGCCTGGTTAACTCCGAAAGTACCTGAGCCCTGAGAAGTGTAAACTTGTTGTGCGGCAACTCCGCAAGCAAAAACCAATGCTGCCTTATCTGTATTTGTCACAGGTGTTTCATATAAATAATGAAATGCTAAAGTATCGAGATATACATTCAATTCCTGAAAAGAAGGAAAATCTTGTAATATATAATCATCATCTATCCAGTATTGACGACCGGCATAATTGTGATAATAATCATCCGCATCATCAAAGGAAACGCTATTTACGGTTCTATGATAATTTAGGATCTGAGCCATTGCAATCGAAGGACACCCAGCAACACTTCTGTTTCCTGTTACAGGATCCATTGGACAAAGATTATTATAAGGAGAACTCTGTGACCAATTATTAAGTAACCAGCCGCCTGTTGGTGTTGTTCCTTCAGGTGGCCATTGTTCAGTCCTGCTGATTTCAATATTCTCATTCAACAATTCTATCCATAGTTCATTCCTGTTAGAAATAACTTCTTCCGGTAAATTAGAAATATTTTCCAAACGCAAATGAATATCCATTTTAAGCATATCCAAAAGGACATTTCCACTTTCTTCATCATAAAAATTGCTCGTGAAAGAATATGCAATAATTGGTGGAAGATTACTTTCGGTAGTTGTTACAATATACCCTCTGGGTTGTAATTCAAAAACACAAAATATTACGTTTTTGCTATTTTGATCGATAATTTTATCTGACTTAATAATTGAAAAATCATTCGATTTTCCAAGTTGGATAAGTTTGTTATTTGCGATTATTTTGCAGGAATCAAATTCAACTTGTCTTGCAAATAAGCCATAGTTAAATAGTAGAATCGTGATTATCATGAACCACGTTTTGTTTTTCATAATTCTTCCCTTATAATTAATTTTTAGTTTCAATTCTTCATCTTGATTTTTTCTCTTCTATTATTTCGCTTTTAACTGCATCTTAAAATAAAATAAGAATTTAGAGATTGTTTATTGTGTCAAGTTTGGAAAATAATCAAATCATAAGAACTATCATAAAAAGCCACTAAATTTTCGTTTAGTGGCTTTAGATTTTTTTATCTTCCGACTATTTCATAAGGATCATCTTCTTCGTAGAAGAATAACTACCTGCTCTCATTTTGTAGAAATAAATTCCGGAGGATACTGATTTACCACTATCATCCGTTCCGTTCCAAACAACAGAATGTTGACCTGCAGAAAGCTGATCATTAATTAGTTGTTTCACTCTTTGTCCTTTCATATTAAATATTTCAAGATTCACAAATGGAGACGTTTGTGTTACAGAAAAAGAAATTGTAGTTGTGGGATTAAAAGGATTCGGATAATTCCCTAATAATTGTGATGCTATCGGCATAATATCTTCATCTGAAGAAGCCCCTTCAGTTACATGAATGTAATCCACTTTAATTTCTGTATCCTCATTATACTCGTTAGATGAAATTAATGTAACAGTATAATCTCCCTGTTCTTCATAAGTCCATACCGGATTTTGATCATACGAATCAATAATACCATCACTGTCAAAATCCCATTCCCATTCGGTTGGATAACCTGTGGTAAGATCTGTGAATTCGACAGTAAAGGGAGCTGGTCCTTCCGTGTATGAAGCTATAAAATCTGTGGAGATCGATGTTGTGATTTCATAAGCACCCATATCAATTCTTCCATTTATAACACGCGGATTTCCGGCAAAATCAAATTCAGGAAGATTAAGCCCTGTTGTATCCGGTATGCCGGCATTTATACAGGGAGAATCTTCAAGTAATGAGTACAGATGCTCTCCGGTGAATGCAAATATGGGATCTGCATCAATGTTACCTTCCATCCAATTAAAAGTTACAGTAGGCGGAACCTCAATTCCTGCTTCTCCACCTTCAATATCACAATATGATATTGTGATTACGGTTGGATAAGTTGGGCTGTCATTTATTCCAATTTCATCGGGACTATTATTCCACATAATACAATCT
>JAUVKM010000226.1 GCA_030596265.1 Candidatus Cloacimonadota bacterium | reverse complement strand
CGCACCACCGCCTCCACCACTTGAACCATTACCATTTTGGATTGTCATATCTTTAATTAATACTGTTTCTCCAGAGGTTATTTCAAAAACTCGCTCGGTAGCAGAACCAGCAGTTGCATGTGCTTGAACAATTGTTAAACTTACACCTTGTCCTTGGATTGTGAGATTAAAAAAACTTCTATTAATATCAATATCATTACTATTTAGTGTGTATGTCCCTGCTGCAACATAGATCACAATAGTAGCAGTTGTTGGGTCTGTTACAGTATCTACTGCATGCTGAATTGTTAACCAAGCATGAGATGAATCATTTGCAGATCCATCATTTCCATCATTTCCATCAGTACGAACAAAATAGTCTACCGCCATCAATCCTGTACTTACTGCTAATAAAATTACTAAAATAAATCCTAAAACTAAACTTGTTCTTTTAATCATTTCTTAATTCTCCTTTTTTTATTTAATTTTAATACAACTACTTTTTATTCCTTTCTATCCCAACCTGCTTAGTTGAATAAATTTCAAATTCCAAATTTCTCATTACTTAAATCCGCTGACACGCTTGTTAGAAGCAATCTTTTGGATTTGCTATACATATTAATGATCAAAAGTGATTTCTGAAAAATTACTAGTAATATAAAAAGATTGTTCCATATCAGTTTTTAATTTATCAGGAAGTGGATATTTTGTTTTATCTACTTCTGTTAGATAGTGATGAATCATTAAATGACAGAAATTAATACAATAATCTAAATCAGGATTTAACAATATGTAAATTTCATCTATAGAATTTGATAATTGTGACATTTGTTTTATCCCAAATGGCAATGGATGAGTGTATTGTGATAGATATTGAAAAATAACTTTGTAATAATCAATGCTAATATTATAACTATTACAGATGTCTTCATCTGAAAAAAGAAAAGCTTTTTTACCTTTTCTTATCTCTTTACTTACTTTTGTAAAATTGTCGAATCTAGGATTGTTCTTTATTTTCTCCCACAATTTTTTGACTTCATTTTCTAATTCCTTAATCGCATCGTTCATAGTAACATTATTTAATTTTAGAAAATTGAGTCTTTTCTTTTCTGAGTGATGCTCAAGGACTAGAAATTTTAATTCATGTAAAGTTGGATCATCTTTATCTTTTAATACATACAAAAACTTCATAAAAGTTTCTATCATTGAGCGAGTAAGGACACAAATAGAAGAGAAATCGAATAAATTTGCATCCAAAATTGGAATATATAATTTGCTTGTGGGTAATAATTTAAGGATTGAGCTTAAATGAAAACAAAACTTTATACTTAGATGATTTAAATAATCTTTATCCCATGATGTGATTTTCTGTCCCTTATTTCTTTCAATTATTTCAACTAAGATATCAAAAAGTTTTTCCAACTTTTTTACTTTAGCAATATATTCAATTTTCTCTTTGTTCATCTTATTTCTCATTTTCTGCAACAACCTTGAAATTATACAATTCATTTGCTTCTAATGTTTGGCGTGTGCGGCGGGATCGGAACGATCACGACCAAACAAACCGACCAAACCTGAATCGGTACGATTCAGCCCAAACAAACCACCCAGCTTACCTGCTGACACGTTTGTTAGGCGAGTCACTCAAAATCGAATTATGAAAACACATCATCTAAATTATTATGTAAAAAATCAGAAGCTTCAATTATCTTATCCCGATAACCTGAATATATTCTAATGTATACTTTTTTAGCTTCAACATAATTTATAAATGCTCCTTCGCATCCTAATATGTGGTTTAACAACGGAAGCACTAACCTATTATCAGAATTATCTTTACATAACTGCCGTATAGGCTTTATTAGATGCTCAATCGAAATATAATAGTCTAAATAATTAGGAAGATTGGAATAATTATAAAAAATCAAATCAAGTGCATCGAAAAACGGATCATTACCTCGTGCATAAACACCTTGCGATTGTAAGTATTGACGATAATTATCAAATATCTCTCTGATTTTCCCAATGTTATAGTTCCAATCTTTTAGATATTGATTAAATTTATCAATCATTACATCGTGATTCTTAAGATATCTATTTGAAATTACATCTAAAATATTTAATTGTTTAAGAAAATCAGCAAATAACTCAGATTTTGAATCGTCTAAAATTATTTTTTCAATTATCAAATCTAAAGGTAATTTATTAAGAGAATTTAAACTAAAATTACAATTTACATCTAAAGGATGATTTGTATAAGTTTTCTCTTCTTCTAGAATTTCTATCATTTTATTAAAATTTTCAGATTGGTCATTTGATGCAGATATTAACTGCTTAACTACAAATTTGTATGTTTTTACTAAATTTTTACGTCTTTTCATTACGGAGAGATAATGTGCAGTATAGACACTTATAAGAGCAACTATTAATGATAGAATGAAAGGTATTATAATGTCAAAAGGAAATTTAGTATTTTGATTATGTATTTGTTGATTTATTGAGTTGACCTTTAATATAGATGAAGAATCCTCTTGAGCAGCTTCTACATTAACCAAACTAATTACTATTACTATTAAGATTAAATAAATTTTCAAAAATTTCATTTTTTTCCTCATTTCTTAGACTCGCCAATAGGCAAAAGAGCGAAGCGAATTTTGCCTATCATATACACGCTGTGAACAATCAAAAAGTTCGTATAACAAACTATAGTTATTATAAAAGTTCGTAATAACTCCAACTTTTGGTTCGCATTAACTCCATGCTTATGTCTCACTTTTTCATTTTCAATTTGCAAAACCTAAACTGATAATTATTATCTTAACTGTCAAATAGAAAATATTTATAAGAGTAGACAAAAAATCTTAGCTTAATGAATTTGCAAACAATTATTATATTAGGAATTAGAAATGAAATTAGGACATATTGAGAAGAGAACATTCTGGCTTTTGATGCTGGCATCTTTTTTCAATGGCTTCGTTTTCGGTACGTTCAATATTCAGGATGTAGTCGCTAAAAAGGCGTTGCTTGCCTTAGACTGGCAGATCACCATACTGGTAATGTTATGGCCTCTCTCAAATTTGTTCTCTATCTGGTGGGGCAAAGCACTAGAACGTTCCAAAAGCATCTCCAAATTTTTTGTCCTAACAGCTTTCATCGGCAGGCTTGTTTTGCTCTTTATGTTGTGGACTCATAGCTATTATTCCTATTTGATCATCATGATCTTTGTGTTTTCTTTCAACTCACTTCTCAGTCCGGCACAAAATTCAATTTATCGGAACAATATTTCTGCAGAGAATAGAGGTGTTTTATTTGGATATACAGCAAGCCTGGTTACACTTATCGCAATAATTTTCAGTTATTCTGCCGGGAAGTTGATGGATATAAATGAAGACTGGTTCCGTTATATTTTCTCCGTTGCCGGATTAATGGGCTGCGTAAGTTCCCTACTTATGGCAATGATAAAAATAGAGAATAAAAAATACAATACAGCCAAGTTGAAACTTAAGCAATTTTTTATAACACCTGTTATGAGCACTGTAAATATTTTAAAGAAGGACAAAGATTTTGCGATCTTCCAGAGAAACTTCTTCATCTACGGAATTGGCTTTATGATCATACTTCCTGCAATTCCCAAATTTCTGGTGGAGTATCTTAAAATGGATTATTCACAGACCTTTATGGCAAAAGGAATAATTTCTCAGTTGGGAATTCTATTTCTATCTCCAATTGCTGGCTGGATTCACGATAAAAAAAATCCATCGTTTTTCACATTTATTGCTTTCTTTACTTTAGGCTGCTATCCGCTAATTTTGTTAATATCAAGTTTTTTGATAGGTTCGGGAGTAGAAAATTATGTTGTCTATTTTGCCTATCTTATTTTTGGAATTGGCATGTCCGGCATTGTGATTTCGTGGAATATGAGTTCCATCTTTTTTGCCGGAGATGACGATGTTTCTATGTATCAGAGCGTTCATGTAACACTTACAGGATTAAGAGC
>JAUVKM010000260.1 GCA_030596265.1 Candidatus Cloacimonadota bacterium | reverse complement strand
TCTTTTACCTGTTTTATCTTGAATCTTGAATATTCCCAAGCTTAATTTGATGGAATTCAGTTTATCTAATTTATTTTGAATATCATGTAAGAGTTTAGCTGTTTTCTCAGAAAGTTTAAGATCAGAAACAAATATTCTGCCAATAGACCAACCTGAAGATGAATAATCTTTTGCTACTTTACTATTTTTAAAGATAGATTTCAGTAGTTCATAATTCTCGCTATTCCAAGTTTTGAATTTCTTCTCTGCACTCTTCCACTGTTGTATATTCTTAATCTTAAATTGAAGCAGAATCTCACCATAATCCATCTTCTCTTCGATGAGATCATCTGCTCTCTCAGGTGGAATATTTAAAATAAAAAGTTTTTTATCTACCATTTATTCCTCCATGCTGAATAAATTGTTAAGGATTCTGTAAAATGAAAAATTTCAGATATTATACCTATTTATCTTAATTTTCCTAAACCAACCTCATCCCCTAACCCCTTCTCCCAAAAGGAGAAGGGGAATTCGAACTTCCTCTCCTTTTAGGAGAGGATTGAGGTGAGGTGAAAAACACTTCTATTTTGCAAAACTCGTAATAGATCATACTATTAGTTTATAACAACAATTCAAAAAATAGGATGAGAAAATCCCCATCCTATTATAATTTAGCCATAAATAACTTAATATGCTATTCTTCTTTTTCGAGTGCGTCTTTCTTTGGTTTGGCTGTGTCTTTTTTGTGATCACTAATAACTTCTTTAGTGCCATCCACAATCCCGAAAAAAACATCTTTAACAAAGCTTGCAACCTTAGGAGCATGTTCTTTGAATGTGTCGCTGATCGTAATGGACGCTTTTTTTACAAATTCTTCTGTTGGCGGCTTTGCTTTTTCAAAACCTTCTTTAGCACCTTCCAGGGCTTCTTTTGCCAATTTCTGAGCTTTTTCTTTATTGTTCAAATCCTCAGCTTTGAAAGTAGAAATTATTTCTTTAGTTACATTTCCAACGGCGACCATAACATCTTCGCCAGCGTGAACAGCTTTCACCACAGCGTCTTGAACAATCATACTTACTTTTTTTTCTTCCATAATTCCTCCTCAATTTCTATTTTATTTAAAATTTTAGTTTTATCCCAAAGTGGATATTTCAACCAAATTTCATGGGATCTATCTAGAATTTTTCCTATCTTCCGCCCTTCACTCATCTCAAAATGTAACATAATATCCTTTCCGGTTACTGGCAACATTTTTCCATTTATTTTTTTTAAATTGGAAGCTATCCGCTTTTTTAGGATGGGAATTTGGTTTGGAAGGCAATAGTTTTTGGCATGTGAAATATTGTCAGCATGTATAAGTAATAGCAATGGATCCAATTCAGTATCTAACTGAATGATCAAGCGGCGTACAGCCACATCAGAGAAATTCTCAAGTGTATCTCCAAAAGCTTTTAAACGCATATGATTTTTTATAAGTTTGGATACTTTGCCAATAGTTTCTTTTGAAAATTTAAGATCGTTCAATATCTTTCGAGCACGTTTAGCACCTGCAATTTCGTGCCGGTAGAAATGAATTCCTTTTTTATCTTTGGTTCTGGTTTGCGGTTTGGCAATATCATGCAAAAGAGCAGAAAGCCGTATTACAATATCATTGGGAGTATTCTGTAGAACCTGAAGTGTATGTTCAAGCATATCTTTGTCATGATATTTGTTTTGTTGTGCACCATCTAAAATAACTAATTCTGGGATGACATATTGCATCAATCCTAAATGCACAAGCATTCTTATTCCATCAGCAGGAGCAGGAGATAAAAGGATTTTAATAAGTTCATCCCTAATCCTTTCGTGTGAAATATGCTTTAACATTTGTGCATTCCTAATGATGCCGTTCATAGTTTCATTATCGATAGAAAAATTTAGCTGCACAGCAAAACGGACAGCGCGCAATATTCTAAGAGGGTCTTCTTCAAAGATAATATCTGGTTGGGAAATGGCGCGAATTATTTTAGCTTTGATATCGGCAATTCCCTTGCCTGTAATATCCTGGATCTCACCATTTATTACATTCATAATAAGTGTATTGACAGTAAAATCACGACGGTAGATATCTTCAATAACAGTACCATGGACTACATCCGGTTTACGGTTTTTTTTACGATATGATTCTTTTCGCGCCATAATAAATTCAATTTTATGTTCTGAAATAATTACCTGCGCTGTACCAAACCGCTGAAATATCACAGGACGTGAAGATATTCCTTTTTTGTATAATAATTGTGCCAGAGCTATACCACCATTTGGTAAAGAAACGACAATATCCAGATCATTACTTTCTTTTCCCATAACCTTATCGCGTACAAATCCACCTGCAATGAATGTATTATTTTCAAATTCTGTCTCACGAATCGCATTAGCGATAATTACAATTACATCATTCATAATTTATTAATAATATTCTGGATCATTCTGTAGAAATGTTCCTACTAATTGCGAAACACTGGCAATTGCAGCAGTTTCTGCTCGTAAAATATGATTTCCTAACGTAAAAGTTGCTACCTGTTTATTTTGCAAATATTCAATTTCTTCTTTATCAAACCCACCTTCAGGTCCAATTATTATACAAATAGATTTTTCTTTAGAACTTGCAACAACCTCATTTAGTGTTTCATGCCTTCCAATTTCCAGAGCTGCAATAGGAGTATATCCTTCCATTTTTTCTAATAACTCAGATAAAGATCGTATTTTGTGGATTTTAGGTAAAAATGCATTATCACATTGTTTCATGGCGGCAATTGCAACTTTATGGAATTTTTCAACAGTATTTGCAGAAAGTTTCCTCACAGTTCTTTCTGTTATGATTGGAAAAAAATCTTTCACACCCAGTTCCGTTAATTTCTCAACGATCATACCGTCATGTTTATTCTTTAGAAGAGGAAAGGCTACTGCAATTTGTGGTTGAGATTTTTGCATTGTCGTTGTTTTCTTTATAATAACTGTTAGGTACTTTTTATTAACGAGGTTAATTTTTCCTTCTGCCAGCAATCCCTTACCATTAGAAAGAATTATTTCATCTCCTTCATTTTTGCGGAAGACGTGGCATATATGATGATGTTCTGTTCCTGATATAGTTATTACATCTTCATTTTTTTTCATCTCAGGTGCATAAAAACAGGGCATAAATTCTCCTATTTAAATATTTTAATTTTCCCTTATAAAAAATGGAATAGTATATTTTTGTGTCAAATAAAGTATTTATATTAACATAAACAAAAATTAATAATAGCTTAATTCTAAAATAGTAAAACATTTTTTTGTTGCCAAAAAGATAGAAGTAATTTTTATCACTTAGGAACGCTATATAAAAAAGGAACTTGTAAAAAAACATGGAGTGTTTTTTATATAGCAGTGAAATATGTAATTAGTTAAAATTTAATAAATT
>JAUVKM010000010.1 GCA_030596265.1 Candidatus Cloacimonadota bacterium | reverse complement strand
AGACCACCAGTTGTATATGATGCTCCATTTTCTACATTATTATTTACTATAGTAGTATTATTTATATTAGGAGATGAGGAATAGCAATATATACCGGCTCCATGGTTATTGTCATCACCCCATATACTATTATTAGCAACTACTACATTATTTAATTCTGCCGAACAATAAGCAAGGTGCAATCCTCCACCATAATTCCATGAACCACCGAAAGCTCTATTATTCTCTATCGTTACATTGTAAAGATATGGATTTGAATCACTTCGACATTTCATTCCACCTCCATGATTCCATGAGCCTCCGGATACTTCATTGTCTTCTATTCTAACATTTATCAAACGAGGTGAAGAGTCATAGCAGAATATTCCACCTCCATAATTTCTCACACTACCGGAAGATGTATTATTTTTTATTGTTACATTATACAATATCGGAGATGAATGGTTCAAATATATTCCAGCTCCGTAATTCCAGGAACCACCAGATATATTATTTTCACAAATTATCAGATTAGTTAATCTAGGTGATGAATCATCACAATATATTCCGCCACCTTTAACAGCAAAACCATTTGTTATAGTGAATCCACTTAGTATTGATGTCGAATCTTCCTCAGCAGTAAAAGTAACAACGTGATTGTTTGCATTTCCGTTGATAATCGTTTGTGAAATATATGTAGTATCCTGTGTTAAATAATAAAAGGAGGTTACAAGAATGCTTTTTCCGTCAAAATGTATATTTTCGAAATATGTTCTTGGGTGTACTAAAACAATATCAGCGTCAACTGCAACATCAATTCCAGCCTGAATAGTAGGTTGATCTGCCGGAATATTTATTATTGTTGCTGATAAATGTAATGTAAAAATTACAATTAATATTACCATTAACATTTTCATTTTCTCCTCCATTTACATTCTATGGGTTACCACTAATGTTTCGCGTGTGCGGCGGAATCAGAATGATTCAGCCCGAACACACAGCTTAACCCTGAACCGGTAGGTTCAGGACAAAACCACTGACCGGCTCTACTGCCGACACGCTTGTTACAGGCATTTTACAATCAAACATGCTTTAGTTCTTTTTTTCGAAAACAATATGGTCCGTTTCTTTTAAAACTCCCATTAATTTTCCATCTTGAAATTTAAGGATCATAATTCCACTTCCGAACTCGAGACCATCATAAATTTTATTTGGTTTCACACCTAAACCATAATAGGTTGGTGTTTCTAGATATAAGGTATCTTTTTTTGAGTAGATGTATCCACTGTATTGTAAGGTATTACTTTTTTTGAAATGATAGTATTTGTAATCTTCAAAGGTTATTGTTATATTATTGTCTTCTGATTTAAATTCCCATTTAGATGGCCAGAGATCAGGAATGTAAGAGAAATATGGATCTTTGTTAATCATTTCATTGTAATGATAATCTTCAATTAACTTATATGACCAGTCATAATATTTATCATCATACTTATCATATTTTAAGCCATTTTCAGAAATTAGTTCTTTCGGTATGAGTTTATTATTTTTAAAATACATCCAGAATTTTTTTTCTCCAATTCTATGTCGTGATCCTACTGGAAAATCATCATCGAATTCTCCCTTTTCTCGATTAAAAAGAATTGAATCATTATAAGTCTTATACGTACCAAATGTTTTTTCTTCAACTCCAAAAGAATAATGTGTGTATGTTGAATCAGTTATGAAAATAATATAATAAAAATTGTTACCTATTTCTAAACCTTTCCAGCATGTGCTTTTTAGATCAACATCCAGAGAGTGAAGATTTAGTATGAGACTAACAACTAAGATAATTAACACATAATATGACTTATTCAATCTTTATACCTCTTTCTTAATGCCTGTAACATCTGTACGCCACGCCAATATAAAATGTATACATAACTAACCTATAGTTATACAAAAATGTATACAATAACTCCAACTTTTAGGTTCGCAATAACTTTTTTTAGTAAACATATAATTAATACATAAACGAAATTGGTTAAATGAATTTTAAGTGTCAATTAGAAAAAGTTTAATTGTTTAGTAGTTTAGTGGTTAAAAAGAGAAATTGGATATGAAAAATCTGAGATTCTTCGTTAGAAAATTCTTCGAAGATTTCCTCAGACTTGTCCGGCTTTTGACGGAAAGACAGATTTTTTAAACATGAATATGCCAATGCATACAAGTCTGAAATCGTATATCTGAAATCTATCTTCGTTTAATTTCAGAGTTCTAAGATCCAGAATACTTTCGGGAGAAACGAGTAAAAGAAAAAATAGAAAGAATAATTGTAAGAGCTCCATACTTCGATGAACTCAGTATGACAGGAGGTTTCTTTTTTAATTATATTTTCTACTCCCTTCCTCTTAAGCGTCGGCTTTTACGCGTTGGCTTCATGATTTATCATGAAACAAACACTTCTCTGCTTACTATTCTATAAAAACGACGCCTTTTCTGTTTAAGGGGAAGGGCTGGGGATAGGGTTCCTCTTACAACGGCTTCTTATGTTCCTTCTCTTTTGAGAGAAGGACAGCAGGTTGAGTTATTTTCTTCCAACGGCTTCTTATGCTTGTCAGCCTTTGGCTGATTCCTTTCCTTTTTTCTTTCTTAAATCTCAAATCGTTAATCGTAATTCGTTAATCAATTCTTCCGGCAGCTTCTTATGCCTACCCACCGCAGGCGGTTCCTTTCCTTTTTTTTCATTCTTAAATATGCCAAGGCATACAAGTCTCAAATCTTAAATCGTATATCGCAAATCAATTCTTCTTGCGGCTTCTTATGTTCCCTCTCTTGTGTTTTAAGAAATCAGGGCGTAAGTCCGGCGAAGACGGAACAGCAGGGTGAGTTCAATTTAACCGCTAATATTTAATTCATTTATTAAAATAGAAGAAGCACCGTTACTGCTCATATCAAATTTGAAGTTATCAGCAATCGCTTCTACCCCACTCAACATCTGCAGGAAATTCCCACTTACGGTAAACGGTTTAAGAGAATGCATACGTTTGCCATTTTGCCATAAGAAACCTTGGGCACCAAGTGAAAAATCACCCGAAATTGCATTCGCTCCTGAATGCATTCCCTGCAAGCTCACGATCTCAATGATCTTATCATGTTTTGTAAATAGATCAGATTCCTTATGTTCACCTGCTTCAATTATAAAGTTTGATGTGCTGATATTAAGAGTTCCTTTGTAGCCGCGTGAACCGTTTCCGGTTGATTTTACTCCATCTTTTCTTGCTGTTATTGTATTATGAAGAAACGATTTTAGAACTCCATTTTCAATGAGAATTGTTCTCTCAGTTGGATATCCTTCGTTATCGAAAGCAGAAGTTGAAAAACCAACAGGATGTAAGCCATCATCAACAATAGTAACTTTTTCGTTAGCTATTCTTTCTCCAATTTTTCCTTTTAAAAGAGATCTTCCTTCCTGAACTGATTTTGCATTGAAGATACTGGAGAAAGTAGCGAGCATTGTTGCCATCATTTCGTTATTGAATACAACTGCACATTTTCCTGTCTCTGCAGGCTTACCATTAAGTAGATCCGTGCTTTTCTTCACACTTTCTTCAGCCATTTTCTTAGCATCGAATTCATTAAAATCTCTAGTTATGAGAAAGTCCATCCCCATTCGTTTATCATCTTCTTCAGCAGACAAGACAGCAACGTAGGCATAGGCATAATTTTGAGTATCTTCTCTATCTAACCCTTTGCTATTGGCAATTTTACTGTAACTTTTACCATCAGCATAAACTGCGTATGGAACGTTGAAAACGCGTTTATCAGTTTCTTTGGCATATTTTTCCAGATCTTTAGCAAGTTGGATCTTATCAACCACATCAACTTTATCTAATTCTTCTGAGTAAACATTTGGGCTATTAGTGTTTTCCGGATAATTATCCATGATAACAACATCATCATTTTCAGTATATTTTGCATTTTCAATAGCCTCATCTACAATTAATTTAAAGGTTTCTTCATCAAATTTTTCTGTGTAAGCATAACCAACTTTTTCATCCTTAACTACCCGTACACCAATCCCTTTGGAATCAGAATAATTGAAGGATTCTATATTTTGTTCATTAATTCTTACAGAAAAAGAGTTACCTGCCGAGAGCAGAATTTCTATCTCGTCTGTTTTATCTTTTGCGTAAGCAAATATTGTTTGGAATTCTGATGTATACATTTCTGCTCCTCCCCTAATTTCTTCCACCGACGATTATTTCGTCGATCTTTATTGCGGGTTGCCCTACATTTGTTGGGATACTTCCGCTCACAGATCCGCACATACCCTGAGCCATTGCCATGTTATCAGAGATCATGCTGATCTTTAACAAAGCTTCTGCTCCGTTACCAATAAGTGTTGCACCACGAACAGGTTCTGCGATCTTACCATTTTTTATCATATAACCTTCACCAACTGCAAAGTTAAAATCACCGGTTCCTGGGCTTACAGAGCCACCACCCATTTTAGCAGCATAGATCCCTTCATCAATAGAGGCTATCATATCATCAAATTTATCATTCCCATTAGCAATATAAGTATTTCTCATTCTACTGGCTGGAGCAAATCTATAGGATTGTTTTCGTCCGCTTCCTGTTCTGGCATATCCTGTTTTTAGGCTTCCCATTTTATCGACCATATAAGATTTTAAAATACCATTTTCGATGAGAACAGTTTTTTGTGTTTCCATTCCTTCATCATCAACATTCTCACTTCCCCATTCGTTTGGCATGGTTCCGTCATCTATTGCAGTAAGTCCTTCAAAGGCTATCTTCTCACCCATTTTACCGGCAAATACTGAAGCACCTTTTGCAACTGCTGTTGTTTCCAGAGGATGTCCGCACGCTTCATGAAAGATAACTCCACCAAAGCCATTATCTATTAAAACCGGAAACTTGCCACTTGGTGCATAATCTGCATTAAGCATTGTTACAGCAACTCTAGCGGTTTCTTTTCCAAGTTCTACCGGATCAACTGATTTGAAGAATTCATATCCTGCAAATCTACCTGGACCTTCTCCTCCAACTTGCTTCTCAGTTCCATTAGAAGCAATTGAAGAAACATAAACTCTAGAATAATTTCTATCGTCTTCAACTAGTAGACCTTCGCTATTTGCAATCATAACATGCTGATTCTTCTCCATAAACCTGATATCAACCTGACTTATCTGTTCACTATATCCGCGAGAAGCTTCATTTACCTTTTTAATGAAATCTATTTTATCCTTTTTTGATATTGTATTATTGGGAATTTCAATTGGATGGATATTTGCTATTTCTTTCTTCGTCAGATCTATAGAAGCAATGATATTCCCACTTTTTGCAGCTTTACTAACTGCATCTGCTGCGTTGAGAAGTGCCTCTTCACTTAAATCATTTGTATAAGCATAGATCGCTGTGTGTCCGTAAAATACTCTTACCCCTGCGCCGTAATCGTTGCCTACAATATTTTGTTTTGTTTTACTATCATTAAATGCAATTGTAGAATTAAAGGTATTCTCAACAAATAATTCTGCAAAATCTGCACCATTTGAAAGTGCTCTATCTATCACTTTCTCGATGATGTTCCTTTTTAGCATATTGCCTCCTGTATTATTCTTATTGCAGTTGAAAAATTTATAATCGGCTATTATGTCAAGGGCTTTCAACTTATAATTGATTTAATTTTATGGTTTTAAATCCGTTTCATCATTTAATTTGACAGATTCAGCTTTGAACAAAGATTGACCATTAAATTTAGAGATATAAAAAGGTAATATATTTTATGAGAAAAAGCATTGTAGCAATAGTTGGCAGACCCAATGTAGGAAAATCAACTCTCTTTAACAGAATATGCCGTAAGCGTAGTGCTATAGTAGATTTTGAAGAAGGCGTAACGCGAGATCGAAAATACGAAGAAGCAGAATGGAGCGGTCATAACTTTGTAGTTGTTGATACAGGCGGTATAATTCCAAAATCAAGCAATAGTATAGATAAAGCAGTCAAATTCCAGGCAGAGGTCGCTATAGAAGAGGCTGATTTCATCCTCTTTGTTGTGGATACAAAAACCGGAACAACTGATATTGATATGGAAGTTGCTAAGATATTATCTCCTCACCGAGATAAAGTTATGCTTGTCGCCAATAAGACCGATAATGAAAAAGATGAGTTAGAGATTTACGATTTTATGCAGCTTGGATTTGGAGATCCATTCCCAATAGCTGCAATTCATGGAAGAAATACCGGCAATTTTCTGGATGAAGTTGTAAAAAATATCGATACACTTTCATCAAAAGAAGTAGTAGAAGAAGATGTTATTAAAGTTGCAATTGTTGGGAAACCAAATGTTGGTAAATCATCATTAGTTAATAGATTATCCGGAAAGGAAGATAACATTGTAACCGATATCCCCGGTACAACACGTGACTCTATTGATATGCACTTAAATTATAAAAATAAGAAATTCACATTTATTGATACAGCAGGTTTAAGACGTAAGAAACGAATTAAATACGGTGTAGAATATTTTAGTACAATGCGAACTATCGAGAGTATTAATCGGGCGGATATCGTGTTGTTGATCCTTGATGCTAACGATGATATCTCAACTCAGGATCAGCGAATAGCTTCCTATGCAGCCAGAAATTATAAAGAGATAATTTTAATAGTTAATAAGTGGGATCTAATTAAAAAGGACAACTCTACTATTGGTAAATATATTGAAAATATCAGGACTGAGTTGAAGTTTGTTGAATTCGCTCCGGTTATCTTTATTTCTGCACTCACAGGGCAACGTGCACATAAAATTTTTGAACTGCTTCTTGAAGTCGATGAAGAAAGCAAGAAGCGGATTCCTACAAGTCAACTTAATAAATTCCTGCAGAAAGTTACTGCTAAATTTCCACCTGCACATTCCAGTGGAAAACACTCTATGATCTATTATTGCTCACAGGTTAAAACTCAACCACCAACATTTATTTTTTTTTGTAATAATGCAAAACTTATTACCACACATTACAAGCGATATTTAAATAACCAACTTCGTGAAGAATTCAAATTCAGCGGAACGACAATAAAAACCATTTTCAGGAGTAGAGAGAAATAATATGGAAATCATAATTGCTCTTTTGGCAGCATACATTTTGGGTAGTATACCCACAAGTTATATTATGGGTAAACTTATAAAAGGTATTGATATTCGTGATTTTGGCAGTGGTAATGTAGGAGCCACAAATGCTTTACGTATCCTTGGAACCAAAGTTGGTGTATTCACTCTGGTAATAGATATCGGCAAAGGATTTCTGGCAGTGAATATTGCCAGAATGATCATACCTGAACCTACCGATCTGATAATAATTCTAACCGGATTGTTTGCTATTATAGGTCATATATTTACTGTCTTCCTAAAATTCAAGGGTGGTAAGGGCGTTGCCACATCGGCAGGTGTTTTTATTGCACTTATTCCCATTCCTGTTGCGCTGGCATTATTTGTATTCGTGTTTACTGTTTGGTTAAGTAAATTTGTGTCACTCGGCTCGATATTAGCAGCTCTAACACTGTTTGTTTCTGAATTGATCATGAATATCTGGATTTCATTTGTAGAGCTGGAATTCCTTATTTTCACATTTATTATAGCTTTATTCATCATCATACGGCATAAGGCTAATATTAAACGACTTATAAATGGAAACGAAAATAAAATTAGTTTTAAGAAAAAATAATCTGGGGTACTAAATGTGCGGTATAATCGGTATTTTTGGAAGTGAAAATGCAGCCAATATGGCAACTTTAGGGCTTTTTGCAGAACAACATCGCGGTCAGGAAAGCTGTGGCATGGCAGTGAATAACGGAACAACCATCAAGCTACGAAAAAAAATGGGATTAGTTAAAGATGTTTTCACTCCTGAGAAGATCAAAAATCTGGAAGGGAATATCGCAATTGGTCATGTTCGTTATCCAACTCGCGGGGCTTCTGCGGTTTACAATTCCCAACCTCATATTGTAGAAACTCTTTCCGGTCCTTCCTATGCTCTATCAAGTAACGGAGACATAATTAACTACAATGAGATTAGAAACTGGTTAGAAGATAAGGGTGTATATTTTGCCAGCGGAAATGATGGAGAACTAATCCTTAAATATATCGTTTATCATGTTGAACGAGAAAATAATACAGTCCCAGACGCAATAAGAAAATTAATGAAAATAGTAAAAGGTGCCTATTCTACAGTACTTGCTACCAAGACGGAAATGTATCTTTTCCGCGATCCATATGGACTTCGTCCAATAAGTTACGGCAAAACAAAAGATGGTGCTGTTGTGGTGGCTTCAGAAAGCTGCGCTTTGGATATCTTGTATATGGATTGGATAAAAGAGGTAAAACCAGCTGAAATAATTGCTGTAAATAATGACGGGATAACCAATATCCAAAATAATCCAAATGACTTTCGAGCCACAAAGACCAATAAACATTGTATCTTTGAGCATATATATTTTTCACGACCGGATAGTGTGATCTTTGAGGAAAATGTATTTGAGGTGAGAGAAAAGATCGGAGCTATAATTGCAGAAAATGATGATGTTGATCCTGATGTAGTTGTGCCAGTTCCCGATTCATCCAACTTCATTGCTCTTGGTTATGCTAAATATAAGAACAAGCCATATGAAATGGGTTTGATCCGAAATCATTATGTGGGTAGAACTTTCATCAAACCGGAACAGACAATTCGAGATGAAAGTGTATATCAGAAATTCAATCCACTTCCAAATTTTTTCAAAGGTAAAGTTGTAACACTTATTGATGATTCTATCGTTCGGGGAACCACACTTCGCAAAATAACTAAACTTGTGCGGAAAGCAGGTGCAAAAGAGATTCATCTCCGTATTGGCTCACCGGCAGTAAAGAATTCATGTTATTATGGTATCGATACACCAACTCGGGAAGAATTAATAGCAAATAATAAATCTGTGGATGAGATCAGGAAATATATTGGTTCTGATTCTCTAAAATATCTTACCAATGAACAATTAGAAAAAGCGGTAGAAAAACCTGAAAATTATTGCTATGCATGTTTTAATGGGAGTTATCCGGTAAAATGAAAAATAAATTAAAAACATGGGAAGAGATCGCTAGTATTATCAAGGATCTTAAGAGTCAAAATAAGAAGATTGTTTTTACCAATGGTTGTTTCGATATTCTCCATTCTGGTCATGTTCAATACTTGGCAGAAGCAAAAGAATTAGGAGACATTCTTATCCTCGGTTTAAATAGTGATTCTTCTGTAAAAAGATTAAAAGGAAAGGATCGTCCGATAAATAATGAGAGAGAAAGAGCAATAGTATTATCTGCGCTTTACACCATTTCTTATATTGTTGTTTTTGAAGATGATACACCATATAAGTTAATCAAATACATTAAGCCCGATATTCTTGTGAAAGGTGGTGATTGGAAACCCAAAGATATAGTCGGTTCCGATATTGTAAATTCATACAATGGAGAGGTTAAAAGTCTCTCTTTTATTGATGGAAAATCCACTACAGATATTATAAATAAATTGAAAAAGAAATAGAATTATGGATAACCACGAGAACATTGCAGTTGTAAGAAAAATTGAAGGGAGTTTTGTTCATCTAGAAGTTGAGAGAACAGGTTCCTGTGAAGGATGTGCAGTTAGCGGAATATGCAATGCTAATGATAAAACCATACTGCATAAAATTAAAACTGATCTTAATTTAGAGATCGGTGATAGAGTTCAGGTTAATATTGCACCTTCTCTGCGTGTGTTCTCTTCTTTTATAGTATTCATTATTCCAATCCTTACAATGTTGTCTTTCTATTTGATCAGTAAATATCTATTCGTTTTTAGTGAGGATATATCAATTGTTATTTCTATGTTTGGTTTGTTGCTAAGTGGTTTTTTTATATACGTTATCGATAAAATATTCGCAAATAAATTAAGTTTTAATATTACTAAAAAACTTTAGTCTCCATAAAAGAGGTAGAAAATGAGAATTCATTTACATGAGATGGTTTTTTACGGTTATCATGGCGTTCACCCGGAAGAGAGGAAATTAGGACAGAGGTTTATTGTTAATTTTTCTTATGAAACCAAACAGGAAAATGATAAGGAAATTAAACATCTTGAGGATACAGTTGACTATACTAAAGTTTATGCAATAATTAAACACACATTGGAAGAACGCGAGTTTTATCTATTGGAAGTATGTGCAAATACTATCATTGATTCGATCATAGAATCATTCCCATCTATCATTTACGCAAATGTGAAGATCAAAAAACCTTCTGTTCCAATAAATGGTTCAATTGGCTCTGTAGAAGTAGAAATGGAAAGAAACAGATAAAGGGAATTGATGTACTGTTATCTTGGACTGGGCTCAAATCTGGGTGATAAACATGAATTTATCACAAAAGCTATCAATCAAGTTTCACAATTGAAAAATATTGAATTAATAAGAAACAGTTCAATTATCACAACAAAACCTTATGGTAAAACAGATCAACCTGATTTTCTTAATTGCGTTATTGAGGTCAATACAGCTTTATTACCGGAAGAACTATTAAAAAAGTGTTTGTATATAGAAAATCAACTTGGTCGCATCAGAAACGAGAAATGGGGACCCAGAACTATAGATATCGATCTATTATTCTACGAAGATAAGATCATTAATACTGAATTGCTGGTTCTTCCCCATCCTCAATTGCATAAACGTGAATTTGTATTAACTTCTTTAAATGAATTATGCCCGGATCTTGTTCATCCAATATTAAATAAAAAGATAAAAGATATATTTGTGGAGCTTAAATGAGAAAAACTGCTGCAATAATCCTTGCTGCCGGCAAGGGTACTCGCATGAAATCAGATAAACCAAAAGTAATCTTTGAATTAGCAGGAAAGCCAATGATAAATCGTGTTGTAGAAACAGCAAATAAGATAAATAGTGATCTGATTGCAATTGTTGTGGGCTATAAGAAAGAACAGGTAATTGAAGTTGTTCCTAAAAATGATAATATAAAATTTGTAGAACAAGTTCAGCAGAATGGAACAGGTCATGCCGTGAAAGTTACAGAAAAGATTTTCAATAATTTTGATGGAGATGTTTTCATACTTTGTGGTGATGTTCCTCTTCTTAGGCATAAAACTTTGGAAAAAATACAGGAACACCATCGCGAACATAATGCTTCATGCACTGTTCTCACAGCTTTTATGTATGATGCTCTGAAATATGGAAGAATAGTACGAAACCCTGATGGTAATGTACAACGAATTGTAGAATTCAAAGATGCAACCGAAGAAGAAAAGAAAATAAAAGAAATCAATACAGGAATTTATTGCTATAATGCGAAAGATCTTTTTACAGCCTTACAAAAAATTAATAATAAAAATAATCAAAATGAATATTATCTTACAGATACTTTAGAAATTTTGAATAATATGAACAAACTCGTTACATCTGTTATCCTTGATGATATGGTAGAAGCATCAGGAGTTAATTCTAAAGAACAGTTAGCAGATCTGAAAACAGAATTCTTAAGTAGAAGAGAACATTTTGAAAGATGAAAATGAATATCCAATATCGAATACGGAATGAAGAAGGAAAAAGAAATAGAGGATAAAAGATAAAAAATGAAAAAATATGGATCAATCAGAAACACATTACAGATAAGATTATTAGCAGCAACTTTTAAGGAGGAGCTATGAAGTCTATGAGCAAGTTATCCATTGTAATATTCTTATTGATTCATTTTTCATTAGTATTTGCTCAAGAAAATACTTGGTATCAAACATATAATCCATTTGCAGACCCCGATAGAATTTTTGATACATATTACATTCATAATATATGGCAAGAAACAGATAGCAGCTTTACTGTAGCTGGTTCATTTTATTGTGAAGAATGGTGCTACGACGAATATGTTCCTGCTTCTTATGGCTTTGTAATGGATATAAATATTAATGGGAATATGAGTAATTTTTCACAAAAACAATGGTTTGACATTGATATTGTAGAAATTCCAGAGATAGGTTATGCTTGCACTGGTACTGGCTCATACTTAAACAAGTTACTAGATAATGAATTCAATGTTATTTCATCATTTGGCTCATGGAATACGCACTATTATTCGATTCATTACATTGAATCGGATAATTCAATATTACTGTCTGGAAGACCATACAATGGTGACTTTTTTCTGCAGAAATTTGATATAGAAATAAATCAGGATTGGTTGTATTATTATGATTTACCGTTCTATTTCGATACTGCTATTTCAGATAATGGAATTACTTTATTAGGATCTAACTCAACAACTTGGTGGGCTGATGATCTTAAATTGATTCACGTAGATTCGAATGGAGAGTTTCAATGGGAACAAGAGTTAGATTATTTTGGTCATGATATTACAATTTTTCATAAAGTTTCTTTTATTAATACTTCTGATAATGGGTATTTAATTGGTGGTCGAATTGATACTCCCAATCATCATGGTTTTGTATTAAAAACATACTCAGATGGCAATCTTGAATGGTTAAATATTTATGATGGTATATATCCTATCAATGCTTTCACTGAAAAAGATGATGGATATATTCTTTGGGATACAGAAGGATGTTCGATGCTTTCTGTAAATCTATCAGGTGAATTATTGTGGAGCCATTCATTTGAATACTCAGATTATCCAAATATTCATAAAGTGTTAGAATTATCCAATGGATATTTAATAAATGGTATGTTGAATAGTGACTCTTGTTATTTTGCAAAAATTAATGATGAAGGACAAGTATCAATTCAGAATAACTCTGTAATACCACAAACCATACTATTAAACAATTTCCCAAATCCCTTCAACCCATCAACAACGATTTCTTTCTCAATCCAAAATGATTCTAATATTGAACTTTCTATTTATAACATCAAAGGTCAAAAAATTAAAACTATAGCTCACAATAAATTTAATAAAGGCAATCATTCAATTATCTGGAATGGAGATGATGAAACAGGAAAATCGGTCAGTTCTGGTGTTTATTTGTATAAATTAATTGTTAATGACAAATCTGAAGCAATGAAAAAATGCTTATTGTTGAAATAAGAAAAGAAGCTGCTAACTTGCACACAATAAGTAAGTAGAAAAGCAAGAACATCAGAAATTGTGATAGAAAATCTTCTTGCTTTTCTACGTTTCCCTTTCTCGGAAAGGGAATTACAAGGGATTAGTTATTGTTCTTTTTGTTAGTTTTTTTCGTTGTCAAATATTTGTGTAAATTAGTGTAAATTTGTGGTTTAAATTAAAAGGAGCATAATATGAGTGATATCTTATATTCACCTTGGCGATTGCAATACATTCTATCCAATAAAGATAAAGAATGTATTTTCTGTGTTAAGCCATCGGAAGATAATGATGAGAAACATCTAATCCTATACAGAAGTGAATTCAGTTTTGTTATAATGAATGTTTTCCCATACAATAATGGTCACCTGATGGTTGTTCCCAACAAACACGTTCCGAATTTGAATGGACTGAGTAAACAAGAGATCAATGATCTATTTGAAGCAGTACAGTTATGCGAAAATGTGATAACTAAAGTTTATTCTCCTGATGGAATTAACATTGGTTTAAATCTTGGTAAAGCTGCCGGAGCTGGTATTGATGAACATCTTCATGTACATATAGTTCCACGTTGGAGCGGAGATGTAAATTTTATGTCTGCAATTGCTGATACCAGAATAATTCCTGAATCATTTGAACAGGCTTATAGCAAACTCAAAGAACAATTTGACAATGCGAAAACCAAAAAATAATTTGTTTCGCATAGATAAACGTGCTTCATTAATAGGTATTACAGTATTGTTACTTATTTGTGTAGCATCTTATTTTAAGTTCTTTAATAAAAATAATAGTGAAAATATTGAAGTTGAAATTATCGAAATCACTTCTCTTAAATTATCTATCTTGAATGGATGTGGTGTTAAGGGTGCTGCCAGTGAGGTTAAAGACAATCTTATAAATAAGAATTTTGAGAATGTTGATATAATATCTTGGAAAAACGTGAAGAGTAATAAATATATTTACGGTAAATCAATTATCGTAGTTAAAAGAAAAGATGAAAATAAACTAAAATATTTAATGAAAATAACAGGGATCTCACGAAGAATCTATGCCTTTGATGATAATACTATAGAAGATTTTCAGATAATTCTTGGTAGAGATTACAGAACATATTTTAAATAGGGGATTATGGAACAGAAACAAGCAATTGCCAATATAATTAATTGGATGGAAGAGAAAAAAGCTGTGCATATCAAGCATATTGATGTAACTGGAAAAACCGATTTTACAGATCATTTGATAATCTGTAGTGGAACCGCAGATCTGCATAACAAAGCAATTGCAGAGAATATTATTCAGAATGCAAAAGAAAACGGAATGCAAATTCTATCTACTGAAGGCAAGAATTCCAGTACATGGATATTGATTGATTTTGGTGATATTATTGTTCACATTTTCAGCCAGGATAAACGAGAGTATTATAAATTAGAAGATCTTTATGTTGTCGATTCCAGAACAAAAAAAGAAACTAAAGAATAGTAAGCTTATGAAAACAAAAATATATGACGATATTTTAAAAACACTTAAAAAGATAAACACCAATTGTAATAAGGATTTTACAGTTGAGATCCCGAATATTGCAGAGCATGGTGATTTTTCCAGTAACGTTGCACTGATAAACACAAAGATCATAAAAATGAAACCACGTGACATTGCCCAGAAAATTGCCGATGATCTTTCCAAAAAAAGAGATTACAAATCAATCGAGATCGCCGGACCTGGCTTCCTTAACTTTAAATTAGCAAATTCTCTTTATTATAAAGAACTTCAGAAGATTTTCAACGATAAAGAACATTACGGTTCATCTAATTATGGACAAAGAAAAAAAGTTTTAATTGAATTCATTAGTGCAAATCCAACAGGTCCATTAAACATTGTTAGTGCTCGTGCTGGAGCCTATGGAGATTCTCTTTTCCGCATTATGGAATATATCGGATTTGAACCTTTTCGTGAATTTTATATTAATGATGCAGGAAATCAAGTAGATATTTTTGCTGAATCTTTAGAGATCAGATACCGTGAATTACATGGGCATGAGTGTGAAGAATTCCCTTTTGAAGCTTATCATGGCGAATATATAAAAGATCTTGCAGTTGATTTGAATACGATTGAAGGAACCAAGCTTTTTCACATGACAGAAGAAGATCGTCTTGAACGAATGAAAAATTTTGCTTTAGACGAGATACATAAAATGCAGGTTGCAAGTTTAAATCGATTTGGTGTACAGTTCGACAACTGGATGTCTGAGAAAAAACTGCGAGCAGAAGGTATTCTTGAAGAAGCATTGAGCTACTTGGCAGAAGCAGGTTGCACTTATGAAAAAGATGATGCTGTTTTCTTCTCTTCAACCAAATTTGGTGATGAAAAAGATCGCGTACTCATCAAAGCAGATGGGAATCCAACCTATCTTGTTCCTGATATTGCCTACCATCTAACCAAATATAATCGTGGTTTCGATATTATTGTCGATGTGCTGGGACCCGATCACCACGGTCATGTTTCCAAGCTTCGTGCTGCAATGAAAGCACTGGAATTGGACGATTCCAAACTAGAAGTTGTTTTTCTCCAACATATAAACCTTTTAGAAGATGGTGAAGTTGTTAAAATGTCTAAACGTGCAGGGAAAATCGTTTCCATGGACGACTTGCTGGATGAAGTGGGAAAAGATGCAGCCCGATATTTCTTTATAAGCAGGAAGCCATCTGCTCATCTTGATTTTGATCTGGAACTTGCAAAGAAAAAATCAAGTGAGAATCCTGTCTTTTATTGTCAATATGCTTATGCACGAATCAATAGTATTCTAAAGAAGGCAAAAAAAGCAAAATTAATATTGAAAAATTTCGACGAAAAGGGCTTAAGTAAATTGAATAAAGCTGACGAATTAAATCTTATTAAAAAGATGATAGATCTTTCATCTGTTCTCAGCCTTTGTGCCGATAACAGAGAACCTCACAGATTGGCTGGTTATGTACATGAGCTAGCTGGAATGTTCCATAAATATTATGCAAAATATAAGATAATTAATGAAAAGAACATTGAATTAAGCTTGGCACGGTTATACTTGATTAGTGCAATTCAAAACGTTATCTCCGTTTCTCTAGGACTAATGGGAATTTCTTCACCTAAAAAGATGTAATCATTTTGATACATGAAAAAGATAATTATCCTGTCCGATACTCACAAGAATCAAAAAACATTAAGAAATGTCTTTAAGATTGAAAGTGATTATACTCATATTTTTCATTTAGGCGACGATTACGAAGATCTGGATAATAACTTTGATATCACGAACGACATTGAATTGTTCAGGGTTCCAGGAGTTTATCACCCCGGTTATATTAATGGAACGCTTCCCATAATTTTGGAAATTGAAATTAATAACTGGAGATTTGCTTTAGCTCACAGACTTGAAGATCTTTTAAAAACAAGTATTCCGGCAGACATCTATCTTTACGGTCACACTCACCATTCTAATTATGATCATATTGAAGATAAGCACTTTATTAATCCGGGTCATCTAAAAGCAAAAACAGATCGAAGTCAAAAAGCTTCCTACGCAGTTATAACCATTTATAAAAGTAATTTAGAAATTCAATTTAAACATCTTAATGGAAAAGTTTTCAAAAATAAAATCATTAATAAATTGTAACCTAAATTTTATAATTATTATTATTAATAAATATATATTATTGGAGGATCAATGAAAATTGAAGAGATTAATCAGAAAGTAATGGAAAAAAGCGAATTGATCGATAAGATAACACAAGAAACAGAAAAAGTTATCGTAGGTCAGAAATATATGATCAGACGGCTTCTTGTGGGATTGCTGGCAGATGGGCATATTTTGTTGGAAGGTGTTCCTGGACTTGCAAAAACACTTGCTGTACATACTTTGGCAAACACTATCAAATCTGCTTTTAAACGGATCCAGTTCACTCCAGATTTATTACCGGCTGATCTTATGGGAACTCTTATTTACAATCAGAAAACCAGTGAGTTTGTTGCCAAGAAAGGACCCGTTTTTGCAAACTTCGTACTCGCTGACGAAATAAACAGAGCTCCTGCTAAAGTGCAGTCAGCATTATTAGAATCGATGCAGGAAAGACAAGTTACAATTGGAGATACAACCTACCCTCTACCAAATCCATTTCTAGTTATGGCAACTCAGAACCCACTTGAGCAGGAAGGAACATATCCGCTTCCAGAAGCACAAGTAGATCGTTTTATGCTAAAACTTATTATCAATTATCCTTCCCGAGAAGAAGAAAAACTAATTCTTGAGAAAATGGTTCGAAAAGATGAGATAAAAGTTAAGGCAGTTGTGAAACCCAAAGATATTTTAGAAATGAGAGAATTGGTCAAAGATATTTATATGGAAGATAAAATTAAGGAATATATCCTTGATCTGGTTTTTGCAACTCGTGAGCCCGATAAATTCAAAAATCTGAGTGATCTCTCCGATCTTATTGATTGTGGAGCTTCTCCACG
>JAUVKM010000011.1 GCA_030596265.1 Candidatus Cloacimonadota bacterium | reverse complement strand
AAGCCTTGGACAATTATAGATCCAATAAATGACAGACCGGGTGCAGAGAATTATCGTGGATTTCATAAAAACGATTTTGAAAAATGTATTGGCTGCGGAAGTTGTGAAGAAATTTGCCAAAATGCTGCAATCGATTTAGTTCCGGTTGAAGGACAAGAGACAAAAGATGGGAATAGTGGTTTGCGGCCCATGATAGATTATGGACGTTGCTGCTGGTGTGCTCTTTGTGTTGATGTTTGTCCTACAGGCTCACTTACAATGTCTAATGAATATACTTGGATAGCCGATGAACCGGAAGAATATAGATTCACTCCCGGAGCTACCGAAACAAAATGGGATGATAATGAAAAAGGTTATAAACGTTCGGAAAATATTCAATTGATCGATTATGATAGAGTTGATATGTTTGAACTTGAGCCTGAGCAGCGTGATAAATCATTTATTGAAATTGTGAAAGGTTACAATAAAGAGCAAGCCATGAAAGAGGCAGAAAGATGTTTGGAGTGTGGACTTTGTATTGCCACTTGTCCGGCTCACATGGATATTCCCGGTTACATTGCTGCTATACGGGAAGATAATATTGAAAATGCTTTTAGAATTCTATATGAAACAAATCCACTTCCCGAAATTTGCGGTCGTATTTGTACACATAAATGTGAAACAGCCTGCGCTTTGCACAATAATGGTGAATCGCTTGCAATTCGCTGGTTAAAAAGATATATTGCAGATCAGATTCCACCAGAAAAATATAAAGAAGTATTGGGAACAGAACATCTTGCTGATCCAATTCTAAATAAAACAGTAGCAATAATTGGAGCAGGTCCTGCGGGTATTTCTGCTGCATATTATTTGGCAATTTTAGGTTACAAGATAAAGATCTTTGAAGCTTTACCAGATACTGGTGGTATGGTAAGATATGGTATTCCGGAATATCGTCTTCCTTATGAGCAAATCGATAAAGATTATGATTATATTAAATCACTTGGTGTGGAAATTCAATTTGATACAAAAGTTGGGGAAGATATTACCTTGGAACAATTGCATTCCGATTACGATGCAGTATTTGCCGGAACAGGACTTCATCTTGGCAGAAGTACCAGAATTCCGGGAGCAGATGACAAAAGAGTTTATTTTGCAACTGATCTTTTGCGAGAAGTAACTCTCGGTAATGAAATTGATGTAGCAGAAAAAATTGTGGTTATTGGTGGTGGAAATGTAGCCATGGATATTACCAGAACTTTAGCAAGATTACAGAACCAGAAATATGGGAAAGTACAAGTTCTTGCAACTTCTTTGGAAACTGAAGATATTATGCCGGCAGATCGAGAAGAAGTTGTAGAAGCACGTGAAGAAAAAGCGATCATCGATCCAGGTTGGGGACCCAAAGAAATTAAAATTAGTAATGGAAAGATCAAGGGGCTTCATGTTGTCAAATGTCTTTCTGTATTTGATGAAGAGGGTAGATTCAATCCTAAATTTGATGAAAATCAGAAGAAATTCTTTGAAGCTGATATGGTAGTTGAATCGATTGGTCAGGGTATGGATCTATCTTATCTTTCAGAAGAAACAAAATCTGGTTTAAAGTTTGATCCGCGCGGAAGGATTCAAGTAAATGAAAACTTCCAATCTGATCTGAAATGGTTATTTGTAGGTGGAGATATTATCGAAGGTCCAGATGTGATTCATGGAATTGCAAATGGTCATGTTGCTGCTAAAGCAATAGATGTCTTCCTAAAAAAATGATGAAGATAAACAATTAGTATAGTGAGGTAGAAAATGAAACTAAGTAAACTATTAGAAAAGAAAAGTGGTAAAATCGTTACGATTAATTCCAATAAAACAGTCTCAGATGCAATCAAATTATTGAATAGACACAATTTTGGTTCACTTCTTGTAATGGACGAAGATAGAAAATTAGATGGCATAATAACTGAGCGAGATATTTTGTTCAAATGTTCTGATGACAAAAAAGACAATCATAAAATCAAAATTGCAGAAGTGATGACTACCAAAGAAAATTTAATAATTGGAACTGCTGATGATACTCTTTCCTATGCCATGAAGGTGATGATAAATAAAAGGATCAGACATTTACCTATTATTGATAAAGAGAATGTTATAGGACTTCTTTCTATTGGTGATGTGCTTAAGGAAGTTTTAGATCAATCAGAATCAGAAGTAAAATTACTAAGAGAGTACATTACAAATCCTTATGGTATAAATTTATAATTTAGGTTAGAAAAATATATCAGATGAAAAATATTTGTGTCTTTTGTGGTTCAAGCCCTGGGGCTGATCCAGCATATTTGCAGATGGCTAACAAGTTAGGAAGAGAGATCGCAGCATGTGGATATGGTTTAGTTTATGGCTCTTCGGATCTTGGTTTAATGGGAGAAGTTGCAAAGGGTGCTCTAATGGGCAATGCTTCTGTTATTGGCGTAGTACCAAAGGTGTTTGATGGAAGAGTACAACACCCCGATTTAACAGAGCTTATTGTCACGGATACTATGCATCAGCGAAAAGCAAAAATGTTTGAGATCTCAGATGGGTTTATCGCTTTGCCTGGTGGATTTGGAACCTTTGAAGAATTACTGGAAATACTTACATGGTCGCAGATCGGCTATAGTTCCAAACCTTGTGGAATTCTGAATGTTAACGGGTATTATGATGATCTGCTCAATTTTTTTGATAAATCGGTTGAGATGCGGTTTGTAAAACAAGAACATCGAAATGCAATTATAGTTGATACCGATCCCAAAAGTATCTTAGATCAGTTTGAAAAATTCAAACCTGTAAAAATAGATAAATGGATAGATAGGGATTGATTTACGAATTGCTCCTAAATCTGATATTCATCATCTACTCAAGTATTCGGATTTTGTTGAATATATTGACGGATTTTTTCCCAAGATTCATAATTCCTAATTATGTGATCATAATATCTTGATTGCCATGCAAATTCAATGTTGTTTTTTGTTGCATATGTTTTAACGCCAGATTTAAATCCACGAACAATCGATGCTAAATTCTGTGATTGTGGCCCAAATTTGTTCTTTTGTAGAGACGCAAAATTTTGCGTCTCTAATTTGTTGATTTGGTTTTGAGACGCAAAATTTTGCGTCTCCACAGGTTTGTTGATCACAATGATTCCATGAACATGATTTGGCATGACTATAAATTTATCCAATTCTACAAAAGGGAAATGTTTGGGAATATCTAACCAGTATTTCTGTGCGATTTCTCCAATTGGTGAAAATTTAACACAATTATTTATGATTTTACCAAAGAAATTATCTTTGTTTTTTGTGCATATTGTCACAAAATACGGGGCATTTGCTCCATAATTCCATGATGGCAAACGGGTTGTTTCAATTCGATATTTATTTTTATAGTTCATATTTTATTAGAGACGCAAGATGTTGCGTCTTTACTGTTGCAAGATATTGTGTCTTTACGAATTATTTTTCATCTCTTAATTTTTTCCACCAGTCAAGCCGCTTTTGCACCTCTTTTTCATAACCGAATTTTGATGGTTTATAATATTTTTTTTCATCCATTTTATCAGGGAAATATTTCTGATAACTGTAAGCATTTTCTTCCATGTGATCGTATTTATAATCTTTACCGTAATCCAGATCTTTCATTAATTTTGTAGGTGCATTTCTTATATGAAGCGGAACACCAAGATGACTTGTTTTTCTGGCATCATCAGCTGCCTTTTTATAACCTGCATAAAGTGCGTTGCTTTTTGGTGCAGTGGCCAAATAGACCACCAACTGCGCCAGCGCAGTATTTGCTTCCGGCATTCCCAAAAAATGACACGCATCTTTGGCAGCAATTGCCTGAACCAGTGCATTTGGATCGGAAAGACCAATATCTTCGGAAGCAAATCGCACCAAACGGCGAGCCACATACATTGGGTCTTCTCCAGCTTCCAGCATTCTGGCAAGCCAATATAATCCGGCTTGAGGATCACTTCCCCGCAAAGATTTATGCAAGGCTGAGATAACATTATAATGTTCCTCTCTGTCCTTATCATAGAACATTGCTTTTCGACTGAGAATATTAGAAATAAATTCAATATCGATCTTCTCTTTGCCTTTTGAATTTTTAATGATACTTTCAAGATAATTCAAGGCTTTACGAGCGTCACCTCCACAAAGTTCTGCAATGTAGGGAATGCAATTTTCTTCAAATTCTACTTCTACATTTATCTCTTTCATTGCGCGCTTAATAATTAGCGAAATATCTTCATCAGAAAGCTGATTCAATACAAAAACATTGCAGCGGGAAAGCAGCGCCGAGATAATTTCAAAAGAAGGATTTTCGGTTGTAGCACCAATTAAAATAACAGCACCAGATTCTAAATAATGAAGGAATGCATCCTGTTGAGCTTTGTTAAATCTATGGATCTCATCGATGAATAAAATTGTACTTTTATTCTTTGTATTGAGTGTAAATTCTGCTTCTTTCATAACTAGTTTTACATCTTTTATACTTGAAAGTACCGCGCTAAAAGATATAAATCTAGATTTTGTTTTCCTCTCGATCAATCGAGCAATTGTTGTCTTACCGGTTCCGGGTGGACCCCATAAAATAAAGGAACTGTAATTATCGTTTTCGATCATATTCCGTAACTGAGAACCATCTTTCATTATATCATTCTGTCCTATTATCTCTTCAATTTTATTAGGACGTATTTTTTCTGCTAATGGAATATTGGTTGGTGTTTTCTCTTCTGAAAATAATGATATTTGATCAGACATATTGCTCCTATTAAGTATCGACTCGTAAGGTTACGACGAGTCGAAGCGATCTCTCATGCTCATCTTTAGCCATCGTCATACTTCCTTACGACTTGATACAATTTATTAATCAATTAACAAACTTCTAAGTTGCTGCTTATTTACATATTTATCATGTTCCATTATGTTAATTTTATAATCTTCAAAACTATTAAAGTAGATTTTAAGAATTTTTACATCGAACATTTTATTATTTCTTTTACCGATCCATTCCAGATAATTAGAAAATTCCCAATCTTCTAATGAATCAACAAGACCAGCTTTCTTTGGATTATAATGGATGTATTGACATAAATAAGCGAAATAATTATTTTCTTTAATATGTACATGTTGTAGATGTCCCTCAAATAGTGATCCTCTTCTCAAATATTTGAAGTTATAATGTCTAACATAAGATGATAAGGTATCATTAAAAATGCGATAAATTGGTTTCTCACTTTCCTGTTTGATAAGAAAATGGAAATGGTTTGGCATTAAACAGTATGCAATAACCGTAGCTGGATAAATCTTTATTTTCTCTTCGATTTTTTTCTGAAACCATCTATAATCGTTTTCTTCATTGAATAATTTATATGGAGCTATTGTACGATTGTAAATATGAAAATATTCTCCTTTAATAAAAAATTCTTTTGGACAACGCATTCGAACCTCTCATTTTGTTTCGACTCGTAAGGTTACGACGAGTCGAAGCGATACATTTAACTATTGCTAAGGTTTCAATCATTTGCAATGTTTGTTCATCTCGAGTCGTCGTCATACTTCCTTACGACTCGATACAACTATTTAACAAATCAAATTCAACTTTTTTGGTAACAGTTCAATTTTGAAATGAAGCGGATTTTTTAGTTTAGGGAGTTCACCGTCTGTATAAAAAGGTAATGGTGTTTTGGTAATTACTTCTATGGTTTTGCTCTGCTTAAGATCTACTTCCGGTTCTTTTAAATGCTTACCCTTAATCGCAGATGGAAGCAAAGATAGAATTCTTCTACGTGTAATCGTTTTGATAAAACAGATATCCAGAAAGCCATCGTCTACTATAGCTTCTGGTGTTAATAGAAATCCACCTCCGGTATATTTCCCATTCCCAATAGCAATTAGCAGAAAGGGTGAATTATAAGTATAATTATCCAATTTCACTTCAGCTTCAAATGGTTTTAAAGAAACCAATGCTTTTATTACAGCAAGAAGATATCTTGGTAAACCATTCAAATGTTTGATCTTATTCGAGATCTGGGCTGCCCTGGCATCAAACCCAATTCCCAAAGCGTTGATGAAATATCTGTCTTCGATCTTGCCCACATCAATTTTTTTTGTATTTAATCTTTGTAGAATCTCTATAGCTTTATCTATTTTAGAAGACAGATTGAAACCTGTTGCAAAATCGTTCCCGCCACCTTCCGGTATGATTCCCACATTTACTTCCTCCGATTTCCCTGAGTGCATTACTCCATTAACTACCTCATTCAATGTGCCGTCTCCACCAACGGAAATAATATTGTGAAATCCTTTTTTTATTGCATCTTTGGCGAGTTGGATCGCATGTTGTGGCGCTTTTGTCAATTCAATTTCAAAATCGATTTTGTATTTACTTAAGGTTGTAACCAGGTTACTTATCTTTTTACCGGTCTTACCTCTTCCGGCAGTTGAGTTAACAATGAAAAACCATTTTTTATCTCGCATATTTTCTCCTTTTAGTTATTTCGATTTTTCTTAGAATAAAAACAAATTCACCTTTTGGAAGTTCCTGTGTCATGGTAGTAAGGTCTTGCAAGCTTCCCCAAAATATTTTCTCATTTGGTTGTGTAAGTTTATAAGCAATTATTGCCTGCCTATTCGCACCTAATATCTTTTTCATGTCAGCCAAAAGCTGTTTAAGCCGGTAGGGAGTTTCCAGGAAGACCAGATCATAATTGTTGGGAAGGCGTTTTATTGCTCGTTTGCGTTCATCTTTGTTAGCTGGCAAAAAGCCATAATATAAAAATTGTTCAAGCTTAAGTCCGCTAACCATTAGTGCTGCCATTATGGATGATACACCTGGAACTGGAACTACATCTACTCCGTTTTGGTGGCAATGCCAAACCAAATTATTACCGGGATCTGCAAAGAGTGGAGTTCCTGCATCGCTTATCATTGCAGCAGTTTCACCATTCATAACCAATCTATCCAGAATTACTTGTGTTTGTTCATTTTCGTTATGTTCATTTAAAAGTTCTAGAGGTTTTTTTATATCATAACCCTTTAATAATCTGCTTCCTACTTTAAATTCCTCACAAACCACAAAATCAACACTTTTAAGAACCTTGATGGCTCTTAATGTTATATCATCGGGATTCCCAATATGTGTGGCTACAACATAAAGTTTATTCTTTGAGGACATAGACGGTTTTTCCTTGATAATTTGAGCGGATGTAAATATAGAGCCCAATTAGAAAGATAAATACTGCCAAAATCAATCCGATAAGACTGAGCCATAAACTCCATGAATATGTGCTGGACTTAAACCTCATTTCTACTACGTGTTCACCTTTTGGAACAACAACACCACGCAGAATATAATTTGTTGAAAATATTTCAGTTTCTTCTCCATCAATGAACGCTTTCCAGCCGGCAGGATAATAAATTTCACTAATTGTTAGGAACGAAGTCGTGTCTGTAACCACATTGAATTTTAAGTTATGAAGACCAAATCCTGTTAGAGTAACAGAAGATTCTATAGGAACATAAATTGCGGGAACTTCTTTTTCTACAATAGCAGTTTCTGCCGGAGAGAATTCGGGATCATTCAGTTTTTTCCAGATCGCCTTTTTATTCGTTATGAGTTCTGTATTATTCACAAACCAGGCTCTTGGAAGATATGTATTATTCAAATATACTGTTTGTTTTTGCTTTCTATCATAATATGCATATTCTAAATTATCCAAGGGTAATTTTTGAGTGAAGATCACATATTTTGCATTAAGCATATTCACAATATTCCAGTTTATCGGGATCCGATCTAGGAATTCTGCATTTAAACAATTCTCGATTATTTCTTGATATCTCTTCAATTTTGCACCATGATATCCACCGATCGTTTGATGATAATATGCCCAGCTATTCTGTCCAAATTCTCTGGCAAGCGGATAGATCCGAAAGTTTTCCGAATCTTGCAGAAGGAATTTATCGGCATCTGTTTTTTCATAATTTTTTTCGATATTCTGTTGTGGAGTTACGTTTTGCAAGAATCTGCTATCAATAAGTAGCAGATCGGTAATCACAAGAATTGCAATTAGAATTAAAAATGAATATTTTCTAATTTTCTTTCTTCCAGCTAACAGGATCAATCCCATACCAGCCATTAAGAAAAGTCCAGTTTGAATACCGTCATTAATCAGTTTTTCTGATCTAAGAACTTTAAGCTGCTTAATTTGTGCAGGGTTATACTTGGAAGAATCTCCAGAATGCTGTAATCCAAGATTTTCCAATGAACTGCTGAATGCGAGGAAGATAATGAAAAGTACAAAAACAGCAATGAGTATTTTTTGGAAGAGGTCGAAGAAATTTTTATCATCTTCTTTTATTTTCTGAATAATTGCTTTTATCCCAAATCCGGCTAAAATTACTATTGCAAATTGCAATAGAACAAGTATCATTGCCGGCACCCTGAACTTATTGAAACCGGGCAAAGACTCCAGTAGAAAATTTGATAAGAATGGCAAATGCCTTCCAAATGAAAGAAATAGTGTAAATATCGAAACACTAAATAATATTATTACCATTCTGCTTCTATTATAAAGTACTCCAATAATTGCGAAGAGTAAAATTATGATTCCCATATACATTGAAGTTTGTGTGAACGGCATCCAACCCCAATAGAACGGAGAAACACCACCAAAAAAACTTGGATTTACAAAGGTTAAAATTTCCAATGGGTGAAACGACCAACTGGTTGCATAGCTTGTACTCAATCCGGTTGAGCCGCCGCGAATCGTGTAATGCCCGTATTCATAGGAAGAAAAATATGGTTGTGCAATTGCCATGAACGCAATAACAAATGCCAGTAATAACATAGCTGAAAATATCATGTGTGATCTTAATTCTTTATCTTTTATAGCCCAGATCAAATTTGCGATCCAGTAAATTCCAATCATTAAAAAAGTGTAATAAGAAATCTGCGGGTGATTAGTTCTGAGTTGTATAATTAGAATTATTGCGGTTGTTCCCAAAGCAAGTATACTTCGTCGTTCCTTTAAATAATGAACTGCAAACATGATCCAGGGGATGTAGACAACTGCTTTGAATTTGGTATTATGCCCGATCTCCAGAAGTCCCAGGAAATGACACGATAAAGCCATTGCTATAGCACTTATGAAGGCGATGATAGGATCAAATTTTAAATATATCATGAATAAATAAATACCCAATGCCATAATGAACAGCATCAAAATTCGCCAGTTCATAATTTTATTCGTGAGTTTGTATATCTGACCAATAAACGGGTATTTTGCACCGAATGAAATTAGATACGAAGGCATTCCACTAAATACGTTTGGATTCCACATCGCCTGATCTTTGTGTTCTTTATTATACTCCATTAAAACTTGTGCTGATGAACGCCATTGGATAGTATCACCTGCCGGAGGTGCATAATTTTGATAGGCGATCTTGAAGAAGAACACAGATAGAAGTATGAATAATAAACTAATAAAAATAACATGCCTGTATTTACCCTCTAATACTTTTTCCAGAATCCCAATTTGTTCAACTGCTTTTTGCTTATTCTTTTTTGCCATAACATATCCTCGATATTTTTATGATTTCCAAAGTAACTCATCATTTCTGATTATATTACTTTCCTGAATTTTATTGTAGTTGAATTGAAGTCAAATAAAAAAGTTATTATCTATTCTCTAGAGAGGTATGTCGAGTCAAAATGAAGCTTAATGTTTGGAGCACGCCACGTTCTTCTTGCTTCTCTTTCAATCTGAATGTGGGCACTTTTGTTAGCAGAATTTTCTGAATCATACTTATGAAACGTACTCAAATTTAACACCGACACCTGACAAAATTAAATTTCCTTGTTTATCTATTATTACTTCCGTATCTGATGAATGAATATCATTTATAGAATAACGATTACTAAAAAAATGAATTTTCTGATTTGATGATGAAAGTAACGGATTGTTTATTTTGAGATTATCATCATATCTACCAGCAATTAAAATATCAGTTAATTTAAGAATTTTATTTGAAATTTTATCGTAGTTCAATTCTTTAAGATTGAAACCAGAAAAAATTAGAATAGATAAATTGGTTTTTTTCTTAATCATTGTTACTAACTCTAAAAGAGCTTTTGATTGTAAAAAAGGCTCACCACCTGAAATTGATACACCCTCAATTCCTTTAACTGAAATGATCAATTGAAATATATCTTCAATTAGATAAAGTGAACCTGAATTAAAAGAATGTGTTTTTGGATTAAAACAATTTGGACATTGTAGATTACAACCTTGAACCCATAAACCAAACCGATTACCTAGTCCATTTACAGATGTTGTTTCTATAAAATTATGTATTCTTAATTTCATATATTTTCTGTTAGATGATTATTCCCATCATCATCTTCATCATTAAATTCAGGTTTCAGAACTCTTTTTTCAACAGTGCCTAAAATTTCTTCAATATCTTTTGTGATCTGAAGGCATTTTTTGCCTTTAACACCATCTACTTCTATATAGACTTTTCCTTTTTCATCAATCTTAATGATTACATTTTGATGTTCCATTTAAACCAACCTGCTGAGCTTGATATGGATTTCTCCATTATCTCTTAATTCTTCATCAATATCAAAACCTTGTTCTTCAAGCTGCTTGATAGTTGTATTGTAAGCATATTCTTGCTTGATCTTGTTTTCAATTATTTTAATTTCATCTACCAATTCTACGAGTAAATGATTACTGTTAATATTCTTTATTCCATACCAATCAGCAACCAATTCAAAATATCCATTATTTTTTCTAAAACCAAGATTATAGTTTGTGTTTTGTAATGTAATCAGGATTTCAACATCTGTTTTTTGATTATTATATCCATTACATTGAAAACTTCCGACTTTGAATTGATAATTTGCTTTTTTCAATGCTGCAATTAAATGTTCTCTATTTTTAATTGTTGTTTTGATAGTGCTAAAATGAGACATTTATTCACTCCTTAATAAACAAAATCTACTTTATCATTATTAATACTATTAATTTTTTCTTTATCAGTTATACTAGCAAATCTGGCACTTGTATTTGCCCACTCTCTTAAACGATCAATATGCTCTTTCATCATTTGAGAAATTGGAACAGTTTCTTTTAATGCAGTTAAGATGTCGTCAGTTAAATAATCACGTTCATCATCAGCAAATGCGATATACATCGCATCTTTTACCGCTTGCTCTATCTCGGCTCCCGTAAATTTATTTGAGCTTTCAACTAATAATGCAAGATCATACTGCTTAATATCCCGTTTTGTTTTCTTTATGTGAATCTTGAAAATTTCTTCACGCTCTCTTCTGTTTGGAATATCAACAAAGAATATTTCATCAAATCTTCCTTTTCTTAATAGTTCTGGTGGGAGTTTTGAAATATCATTTGCTGTTGCGACAATAAACACAGGCTTTTCTTTATCTTGCATCCAAGTAATCAATGTTCCGAAAACACGAGCAGAAGTACCTGAATCTCCCTGAGAACCTTGTAACCCAGCAAAAGCTTTATCTATTTCATCTACCCACAAAATACAAGGTGAAATGGTCTCCGCAACTTTTAAAGCTTCGCGAATCCTGTTTTCTGACTCACCAACAAGAGAGCCGAAAACTCTGCCAATATCAAATTTTAGAAGAGGTAGTCTCCAATATGAAGCAACTGCTTTAGCCGTTAAACTTTTCCCAGTTCCTTGCACACCAAGCATTAGAAGTCCCTTCGGGTGAGGCAACCCATATTCTTTTGCTTCATTGGAAAAAGCTTTGGAACGAATTTTTAACCAATTTTTCAGATTGTCTAAACCTCCGATATTGGATATTGTTTCAGTTGTGTCGTAAAATTCCAAAACCTGATTCTGACCGATTACATTTTTTTTCTCTTGGATAATATCTGATAAACATCTTTCATCAAGTTTTTTGTTCTTCAACAAGGTTGTTGCTAATATCTTATTTACTTGATCAATTGTTAAACCTAAACAAGATAAAATGATTCTGTCTTTTAGTAACTCACTTATATTTTCACCTATTTTATTTCTTGATAGGAATGATTGTATCTCTTTTTGAATTTCTTCATAGGATGGCAAAGGATCTTCCAAAATCAAAAAATCTCTTATAATATCTTCAGGAATTTTTATTACTGTAGCAATTGCAATTAGAATTTTTTGTTGATTTTTTAGTTCTTCACGCAAATTTCTCAATGTCCTCATAAGTTTAATCCCAACACCATCATCTTTAAAAAACTTATACAAATCTTTCATTATATAAATTTGAGAATTTTCAGAAGAGGATATTTTATTTAAGAATTTAAAAGGATTACCTTCTTTTGCAAAATCCCAGATAGAAACATTATGATTGGTTTCATTGCCAATACTTTTTATCTTTGTAATTAATCTTTCTTCTTCAAATGTTTGAATATATATTAATGAATGACGAACCTTGATAGCAGTAATTAATTTTTCTTTAAACATATTATCCTCTCTTAGTTGTTTATTTCAATATCTTTGCTTTCTGGTTTATTGCCAACAGTAACCTCAATTACCTTACTTTCTTTTCCTACATTATTCAAAATATTAGTTATGATTTGCTTAATGACCTTTTTCATTTTTCCTAAAGAACCTAATGATTTTGAATTTACTATTTTTGCTAATTCTTGCAAGTCATTAGCAGTTGCATTAAATGTAAAATGAAAAAGATGTTCAATTAAAGAAATCTTAATATGCTTAATAAATTGTTCATATGAATTACCAGAAATTAATTCTATATTTGTATTTAATATGTTTATAAAAAATTTGAAATTTGAGATAGAAAAATTATTTTTGTAATTTAAAAAAACTTCTTCAGCTAAATCATAATTGTTGGAAATATTGACTATATAATCTATCCATAAGGAATTTTTACTATTAGCAGAAAAATATAATATTACTCTACTAATATCTCTGTTTTGGCTTTTAATTAAAATCTTTCCTAATTTGTGAATATACTTTTCATTATCTGCCAAGCTGGGTTCAATTTCTTGAATAGTATAGCAGAAGTTTTTTATTGAAACAAGTGAATTGATTTGTTTATCAGCTTTATTTTTTAACTTCATAATAAAGTCTGGATCTTCAATGTTTTGAAGTTTGTTTATTAAATCAGTTTTAATTTGGTTTTCTTCATCATATAAATCGGATACGATATTAATATTAGTAAATAATTTTTCCGTATGTATCAAGCTGCCATAAAATGTTTCTTGTTCTACTAATTTCTTATTATTATTGAATAAATCGTAAATTTCTTGAATGTTATCCAATTTATCTTGTTCAAATAATTTACTAATTTCTTCATTTTTTCTGATCAATAAATCTGTAACATCTTTTTTTGAAGCTGCATTACTTATTAACTCAGCATATCTTGTTTTTATTTCAGCTTTTTCTGCATTGATGTCATTACAAATATTAAAATTATCCGTTATCTCTTGTATGGATTTGTTATACATATTATTATCTATAAAACTACAAAGAACTAGATAAGTAATACTTTCATTGGAAATCCCTTTTGAAAAAAAAATATGAATAATTATTTTTTATGGCAGTATTTATTGATACGGGATTATCAACATTACTTAATAAATCAATGTATGAAAGAATAATTCTGAGTTCATCAGTTTCTTTGATTTCATTTATGAAATTATTCTCAAGATAATCAATTATTTCATTATCACTAATTATGTTTAAAGACAATAATTTTGAGAATAAGCTTTTATTATTTTTTGCATTCTTAAAAATATCTATTAATTCATTATGAGCTTTAAGAATTATTAATTTGTTTAAAATCTTTTGTTTTTGTTCCATATCTGCTTTTATATAAATATTCCGTAATATTCTAGAATTTGAAGATATGCTTATTAAACACGCAACAGTATATAGGATCAATCCTTCGCTACAATCATTTTTATTCATAATAATTTCTAATTCATTTTCAGCTTTTAATTCTGCTAATCTACCTACAACTAATAATTTGTCTTTAAAACTATGAATTTTATTATATAATGATAATATATCTTTTATCTTTCTATTTTTACTTTTTAATAACTGTTCCAAAAAACATTCATTAAATCCCTTATTTAGATATTTCTTTTCTAATTCATTTATAGCATCTAAATTTATAAGTTTAGAGATAATTTTTTTTCTTATTGTATTTGTATTTATTTCAAAGACATTATTAAGTAGAATAAAATCATCACTTTTATCAATAAAATAATTTGATATTAATATTTTTTCTTCATTATTTTCTGTTATACCCAATAAACTTAATAACTTATCATCTGCATTCAGTTCAATTAATATCATTATAATTTCTTGTTTTACATTGTAGTATTTATATAACCAAAATAGTTCTTCAGGTTTATTATTATATTTCTTTAACAGATAATTTTGGATTTGAATGTTGTTTTTTTCTATTTCAAAAAGTTTTAACAATTCATCTTCAGAATCAATACTTATTAACCTTTTAACTATGACCTGTTTTTTTTTGAAGTTTGGATATAACCAAAATAGCCTTTCTGGTTTATTTTTGTATTTCTTGAATAGATAATTTTGGATAGATTCATCTTTAATATCTTTAAAAATTTCTAAGATATGCGTCTCTGCATCCAACTCAATTAACCTATCAACAATTTCTTGTTTCATATTGTAGTATTTGTATAACCAAAATAATTTTTCAGGATTTTCTTTATATTTCTCAAATAGATAATTTGGAATAATTTGATTCTTCTCATCAGTTGAAAAAATTTTCAGTAATACTTCATCAGCTTTTAACTCTATTAGTCTGACAATAATCGCTGCTTCCATATTTTTGTCTTCGTTATAATTATCTTTAATAGATTTATATTTATCATATAATTTTTCAGGATTGTTTTTTATAAAATAAAGCAATATTTACCTCTAATTTTTATTTACTTGTTCTTCATCTGATGTATCTGATAGCGGTGATGATTCGTTTTTAACTTGATTTTTTTGTTCATTTATTAATTTAATTTCTTGTTTAATTGTCTCTTCTAAGACTTTGTTTTCTTTTATTTTCTTATTTGAGAATCTTCTTTTGTCTTCGAGCTTTTTATAAATCCTTACTCTTGCTAAAATAATATCAAGTTTATATTCAATTTCTATGCAAAAAGGTTTTATTATGTTAAGTTGCTCAATATAATCACCAAAATTTATACTATAATCTGAAAGCTTTATTTTGTGGTTTATATAAGAATCTCGAAATAATACATAAAGATTATAGCATTTATTAATATCCGTATTCAATCTATCAATATCCATTTTATATGAGAAAATACTATTAACCAATATTTGATAATTTAAACTATATAAAATGTCTGGATAAATATTAAGATTTTCTAAGGAATCATTTGTAATTCTAATCTTATTTTTATTCATAGCATTTTCGTAGATTTTTATTAAACCATTAATAGCTGATAAATTTCGGTAATTAATATCTAAATGTTCATTTAAAATTATTTGTAATCTAAATAAAGTATTGATTCTTTTTTCTTTTTTATCTTTGCCATCTTTTATTTTACTTAATATAATCATAAACATAAATGCAAAAAAAGCACCAAAGAATGCACTTACTAATTGTGAAATTAATGACTCATTGAAAATCATTTTATTTATCTCCACTAAAACCATCATTTCAACCTCGCAATCTCAAATTTATTATAATATTCTTTTCCTGTTATTAAATCAACAGCATCAACTGTAAGGATTCGATTTTTATTAATATGAAATGTCAATTTAATTCTGTCTTTGGAAGCAATTGAAGGTGGATTAAGTTCAATAAAACAGCCTTTCTCTGAATTGAGTGGAATAATTTTCTTTTCACTTTCGATATTCTCATAGTTTTTAATTACTTTTAGATTTCCGTTTTCATCAAAAGTAATATCTTCAATTCTTTCTTCTGAAAAAACATTCGAAAGAATTTCAAAAAATTTTAGTTCAATTTCACTCTGACCACTGAATGGAGTGGCAATAATAAGTTGTTTCACATTATTAATTGGGAATTTAGTTTTTTCAGGAACAATAACTTCATATTCATAAATTCCTCTGCGTTTATTATAATGTTGTAAACTATAATTGTGATGCAGGAAATCTTCGATAATTGTTCCAGAAATGAAATTACAAGCACCTCTGATAACTGCGGCAAACGGTTCATCATTTTCTAATTTGCTATTAAAATTTATGCTAAACATTTCTTGAAATGCATCTAATTGAGAACTGCCTCCAACCAGAAAAACTTTTTTTATCTGCTTCTTTTTAATTCCTTTAGTTTCTGCTCTATCAATTGCAGTATCAATTGTGTCTTGGATCTTGCCTAGAAAATTATTTCTTTTTAAAATTTCATTAAATTCAATTTTTGTAAGTTTATATTGCATCTCAAAATCATTATGTTTATCTTCAATTGTGAATTCAGCAATATTATTGGAAGATAGTTGAATTTTTAATTGTTCTATTTTTGTTAGAAGTTCTCTTTTGTAAGAATTCATATCCTCGAAGTGTAGATTTTGTTTATCTCGGAAATCATAAAGCAACCAATTGTCAATATCAATCCCACCTAAATCAATTCCAGATTTTGCAATAATATCAACCTTGTTTACTTTGTTAGCATTATTCAATCTCACAATATTTATATCGAGTGTTCCTCCTCCAAAATCTACAATCAAATAAGGATAATCAGGTGATACAACAGCATTATAACCAAGAGCTACAGCAGTTGGTTCATCTAAAATTTGATACTGAAAAATGTTTTTCTGTTCACACAGCTCTGTTAAAAAAGTTCTATAAGTATCAAAACTATCCACAGGTGCTGTCATAATAAATTTTTCTATTTGATTAAGTGGGTACTTGATTAGAATAAAATCAATAATTATTGAAAGAAAATCTTTTGCTGCTTGTTGATGTGAAATATAGGATTTACCGAATTTTCTTTTGATAGATTTATACTTAGAAAAATATAATTTCATCCGATTGAATATTTGTTTGTCAGAGAGTTTATCCGCTTTTACACCGACAAAGAATTTCTCAGAGTTTATATATCCGATCTTAGATGGGATTGCAGAATAATCACCAATTTTTACCGTTAATTTACTGAAATCTTCGATTTTGATTTCTTTTGTTTCAAGATTATAAACACCGATTAAAGTGTTAGTTGTACCAAAATCTATTACGATATTATACATTTATTATATTCCTGTTTACATACTTTGTATAAACTAATTTCTGCTAACGCCGAGCGTGCCACGTCATCTTGCCATGAGCATTGGATTTGCATTTTCAAATCTTGATGCGATTAGCGAGATGATAAAAGGCGAGCAAATATAAAGTCAAGGGTTGTCTATTTGCGAGACCCCGTGGACGCAATT
>JAUVKM010000266.1 GCA_030596265.1 Candidatus Cloacimonadota bacterium | reverse complement strand
CTTTATAAATATTAAATTTATCTAGATCTTTCGGATCACCAAAATTCCAATTGATAACCTCTGAGAATCCATAATTCACAAGTGCATCTTCCACTTTCCTACGTGCAAAGAAAACCGGTTAATTCATAATGTTCTGAGCTTTTAGAAATGTAGGTACATTATTATAGCCATTAAGTCGGATCACTTCTTCGATCAGATCAATCTCGCGAGTTAAATCTTTTCTATAATATGGAATCTCAAATTCTAAATTATCTTCTGCTTCTTTCTTAAAATTCAGACCAAGAGCTGTAAGATATTCTTTAATCTGCTTTGAAGTAATTTCAATCGAAAGGATCTTTTTTACTCTTGAAGGTCGAATAGAAACTTTTCTTAATTCTTTTGGGGAAGGAAATGAATCCAATTTTCCTTTTAAAAGTTTACCACCAGCAATATCTAGTATCAGTTCACAAGCTCTAACGCTTGCCAGTTCAGCAACTTCATCTGTGATATCCCGTTCAAAACGGTAGGAAGAATCAGTTGAAATTTTCATGCGACCAGCCGTCTTACGAATGGAAGAATATAAGAAATTTGCAGATTCAATAACAATATCTTTAGTATCAGAAGTAATGTGTGAATTTTCTCCACCAATAATACCGGCAAGTGCAATTGCACGTTCTTCATCAGCGATCACAATATCATCTTTATTAAGTTTATAAGTTATTTCATCTAAAGCTGGAAATTTTTCATTTTCCTTAGCTTTACGCACAATTATTTTCTTCCCATTAATTAGAGAATAATCAAATGCATGAAGCGGATGACCAAATTCCATCATTACAAAATTTGTAATATCAACTACATTATTAATAGGTCGTAATCCAACAGAAATCAATTGTTTCTTAAGCCAACTTGGTGATTCTTTAATTTCAACATTTTTAATAATTCTGGCTGTATATCTTGTACAAAGCTCTGGAACTTCGTTTTTCAGAGAAAGATGATCTTCTATTTGTTCATTGCTTTCTTTAAGTTTGGTTTCCGGTAAAGTAAGAGGAAGTTTCAGCAAAGCAGAAAGATCTCTGGCAACACCTATAATCCCAAGCAGATCAGGACGATTTGGAGTTATTTCCACATCGTAACAAGTATCTTCAATGCCAAGATAAGAAGCCAAATCAGTTCCAATTGGAGCATCTTTGGGAAGGATCATAATTCCATCATGATCGTCAGAAATACCAAGTTCATCTTCAGAGCAAAGCATTCCAAAAGATATTTCACCGCGAAGTTTAGCTTTCTTGATCTTGAAATCCTGAATTTGTGTTCCTATTCCTGCAAAAGCAACTTTAATACCATTTTTGCAATTAGGAGCTCCGCAGATAACTTGCTTAATTTCTATTCCATCATCTACCTGACAAATAGAAAGCTTTTCAGCATTCGGATGTTGCTCAAACTTTACAACTTGTGCTATTTTGATTTGTCTTAGATCTCTCCCAAGCCTTTCAACAGCTTCAACCTCGATTCCGGCAAAGGTCATTTTATCCTTTAATTCTTCCGGAGAGAGTTTAAGATCAATATATCTTTTTAACCAATTATAACTTATTTTCATTTTTTATGACCTAATAATTTATACGAATTAGTTAAATTGTTTAAGAAAACGAATATCATTTTCAAAAAGCAATCTCATATCTGGAATTTTATATTTCAACATTGCAATGCGATCCATTCCTAGACCAAATGCATATCCGGTGTACTTCTCAGAATCAATTCCCAGTTTTTCTAATACATTTGGATGAACCATTCCAGCTCCACCTAACTCCAACCAACCGCTGCCTTTACAAAGGTTGCAGCCTTCTCCGTAACATTTCACGCACATAATATCAATTTCTGCACTTGGTTCAGTAAAAGGAAAAAAGTGAGGACGGATCCTGTATTCTATCTTATCTCCAAACATCTCTTTAACAAAAATATTCAGCATATCTCTGAGATCAGCAAAGGAAACTCCTTCACCCACAAGAAACGCTTCAACCTGGTGAAACATTGGTGAATGCGATGCATCATTTTCATTCCTATAACAACTTCCCGGAGAAATAAATTTTATGGGAAGCGGATGGTTTTCCATGGTTCTAATTTGAACTGTGGAAGTTTGAGTTCTTAGAAGAACATCATCATCTAAATAAAAAGTATCAGAAAGCTCTCTTGCAGGATGATCCTGCGGTGTATTCAAAGCATCAAAATTGTGAAATTCATCTTCAACATCAGGTCCTTCAGCAACTTCAAAACCCATTGCCATAAATATATCTTCGATCTCACGCCATACTTTTGTGATAGGATGCAAACTTCCTTTAGTTCTCTTGCGTCCTGGCATTGTAAGATCTATAGATTCCGATTTTAATGTTTTATTATAATCAAATTCTTTGATTTTTACTTCCTGATCAGCTATCATCTGAGTAATCTGGTTCTTGGAAATATTAAGAGTCTGCCCAAAAGCAGGTCGTTCTTCTTTAGATAAAGAACCTATCTTCTGCATAAAACTATTTAGAATACTCTTTTTCCCAATATATTTAGATTTCAATTGCATTAAATCATGCATTGAGGTTACTTTATTAATTTCTGTTTTTGCAGAAATTACTACTTTGTTTAATTCTTCTTTCACCCTTAGAGACCTTATTTAATTTGATCCTTTGCGATCTGGCAAAGTTTTGCAAATGCTTCCATGTCATTATAAGCAAGGTGTGCAAGTACTTTTCTATCAATTTCTACTTCAGCTTTTTTTAATCCATTTATTAATTTACTATAAGTCAATTCATTAATTCTGGCTGCTGCATTAATACGTGTAATCCAAAGTTGTCTAAACACACGCTTTTTAGTTTTTCTATCTCTGTAGGCATATAACCAACCTTTTTCTACTGCCTGGCGAGCCGTTCTGTACAACTTACTTCGACCACCGACGTAACCTTTGGCGGCTTTCAAATATTTTTTTCTTCTATTTTTAGCAGCTACATTATTTGTTGAACGTGGCATTTTATTCTCCTTCTTTTTTTAGATACCCAGCATTTTTTTCATTCGTGCTGTATCGTTTGAATTTACAAGACCTGATTGTCTTAAGTTTCTTTTTCTTTTAGATGATTTTTTTGTAAGGATATGACCCGCATAGGCATGAGATCTTTTGAGTTTTCCTTTACCGGTAACTTTAAATCTTTTAGCTACCGCTCTACGTGTTTTGAGTTTAGGCATTTTTCCTCCTGAAGTTATTCTTCAATATTTTCATATTCTTCTAATAAACTATCAATATCTTTCTTTGGTGCAATTATTGTAAAAACCGTTCTACCTTCATTCTTCGGTTTTACTTCAACATCAACCA
>JAUVKM010000133.1 GCA_030596265.1 Candidatus Cloacimonadota bacterium | reverse complement strand
AGATCCAACTCTTATAACACCAGATTTATCCAAGTTTCTTAAAGCCTTAATTGGAACATTAGGAATATCGTAGGCAAGCTCTTCTTTTCCGTTTTTCATGATACGGACTAAAACTTCATGCTCCTCAATATAAACTGAAGTAAGAGTATCTTCTCGAGCAACTTTTTCGCTGAGAATAATAGCATCCTCATAGTTGTATCCATACCAAGGCATGAAGGCAACCAGCATATTGCTTCCGAGTGCTAATCTATTATTAGTTATTGATGGACCATCAGAGATTAGATCTCCTCTTTTCACCTTATCGCCTGCTTTAACAGAGGGTCTTTGGTGAATGGATGTATCCTGATTTGAACGTGCGAATTTTTTTAGATAAACACGATTCTTTGTGCCAATATCAAGTATACTTTCATCAGGATTGTTTCTTTCAATATCTATATAGGAACCTGTAACTTTTTTAACAACACCATCAAAGGGAGCTGTAGCGGTAGAACCACTATCTCTGGCAATGATCTCTTCCATACCTGTTCCAATCATTGGAACTTCCGGGTTCATTAAGGGTACAGCTTGACGCTGCATATTAGATCCCATCAGAGCACGGTTTGCATCGTCGTGTTCCAAAAATGGAATAAGAGATGCAGATGCCGAAACTATCTGCTGCGGAGATACATCAAGAAATTGTACTTCCTCAGGTTTTACCTGTAGGAATTCACCTTGGTGACGGGCAAATACAAGATTGTCAGTAATACTAGTATTTTCATCATAATTCACATTGGCTTGTGCAATAATATAATTTTCTTCCTGATTTGCATCAAGAAACAGAATTTCAGAAGTGATCTTGCTGTTTTCTACTTTAATATAAGGTGTTTCTAAGAATCCAAGTTCATTTACTCTTGCATACATAGCGGGCGAAGAGATAAGACCAATATTCGGACCCTCAGGAGTTTCAATAGGGCAGATACGTCCATAATGAGAATAATGAACATCTCGAACTTCGAAACCGGCACGTTCTCTGGTAAGTCCACCAGGACCAAGAGCTGAGAGTCTTCTTTTATGGGTTATTCCGGTTAGCGGATTAGTTTGTTCCATATATTGAGAAAGTTGACCCGTAAGGAAGAACGATTGCACAACAGCAATAAGCGCATTGCTATTGATTAGGTCGTGAAGTGTAACTTCATCCGGATTAGCTATCGACATTCTTTCTACAGCAGTTCTGGCTACACGAGAAAGACCAATGTTGTATTGCTCAGCCAGGAGCTCTCCGACGGTTCTAACTCGTCTATTTGCCAAATGGTCAATATCATCAATTCTGTCTTCATCTTTATAAACAGCGATCAATTTATCAATAATCGCGATTAGGTCTTCTTTTGTAAGAACATGAGTATTGATATCAATGTCCAGACCCAAGCGAGTATTAAGTTTATGACGTCCAACTTTACCAAGATTGTATCTTCTCTCATTAAAGAACATTCTGTTAAAAAGGTCTAAAGCAATTTCATATGTAGGTTCTTCACCTGGGCGTATAAGTGTGTATATTTTCTTTAATGCTTCTTCCTGAGTAGTCGTTTGATCTTTAGCGATAGTTTGTTCGATTATTTTTCTGGTGATCTCAAAATTAGATTTAATAACATCTATTTTTTTAATTCCGCCTTCAACCATTGCTTCGATTTCATCATTTCCGATCTCACTACCGGCATCATAAAGAATTTCACCGGTTTCTTTATTCATAACATCAGCAAAAAGGAATCGGTCTTTAGATTTTTTCACATCGATTTTTTCTTTTTCATAGAAATAATTTCTGAGATCATCATTTGTTGAAAGCCCAACAGCACGTAATAGAACTGTTGCCGGAAGTTTACGTCTTTTGTCTATAAGCACAAAAAGAGCATCGTAACTATCCATATTGAATTCAAGCCATGAACCATTATATGGGATCAACTTGGCGGAATTTAATATCTTACCGCTCGGATGCTTTGCTTCTGAGAAAAAGATACCGGGAGATCTATGAAGTTGACTAATAATAACACGTTCAGCTCCGTTAATAATGAATGTACCCTGATTAGTGATCAGAGGGATCTCGCCAAGAAATACATCTTGCTCGATCGTGCTTTTAACCCTTTTCTCACCAGTCTCTTTAAGAATTTCCTCATCATAAATTACGAGTCTCATCCTTGCTTTAACAGGTGCTTGATAGGAAAGATTTCTTTCTATACATTCATCAGTTGAATATTTTTCTTTTAATACAATATAATCAATAAATTCGAGGTAGTAGATCCCTTTTTGGTCTTCTAACGGGAATATTGACTTAAGAACAGCTTGAAGTCCTTCATCGTAACGTTTTTGCGGATGAACCTCTTTCTGAAGAAATTGATTATAAGAATCAATTTGCATCGAAAGCAGATTCGGCACGTGTACAAAAGGTAACCCCGACTGCTCAGCTTTCTTTCTGATACGAGAAAAATTTTGAATTTTCAAAAGTTTATACTCCTTATTTTTTTGCGTACAATTATAATTCCGTACAAATTTCTATCATTATAAATAAGGTAACGGAAGCGAGCCATAGCTCACTTCCGTATAATAATTTTGTTGATTATTTAACTTCTACAGATCCGCCAGCTTCTTCAATCTGAGCTTTAACGGTTTCAGCTTCTTCTTTTGAAACACCTTGAACAACTGGATTTGGTGCATTATCAACTAATTCTTTAGCTTCTTTAAGTCCTAATTTTGTGATTGCACGTACAGTTTTAATAACTTGGATCTTCTTTGCTCCAGAGCTAGTTAAAACAACGTCAAATTCTGTTTTTTCTTCAGCAGCTTCTCCACCGGCAGCAGCACCAGGTGCAGCAACGGCTACTGGGGCAGCAGCAGTAATATCGAAGATCTCTTCGAGTTCTTTTACAAGTTCGGAAAGTTCGATTACACTCATTTCCTTAATAATATCAATAACTTGTTGCTTCTTGTCAGCCATTATATCCTCCATCGTATATATGTTTATTTATTTTCTTTTTGTTTGGCTATTGTGTCGATTGCATAGATAAATTTTCTCAAGATTCCACTAAGTGCACCAACAAAGCCATTGATAGGCGCATTGAAACCTTGTAGAATCATTGACAATAGAACTTCTTTAGAAGGAAGATCAGCTAGTGTTTCCAGTTGAGATATATCCATAATATCTTTTCCAACTAAACCAATTTTAAACTTCGGGAAGTCCTTGTCATCCATAATATCTTTTTTGAATTTGGCTAATTCTCTGGCAGCTGCTACTTCATCCACTTTTGAGATTGCTATAGCAGTTGGACCACTTAAATGTTCGTCAAATTCTTTGATTCCCAATTCATTAAGTGCGATTTTAATGAATGTGTTCTTTGAAATGAAATAATCAACATTTGCATTTCGCATTCTGTTACGTAATTCATCAACTTCTTCAATATTGATCCCTTTGTAATCAATCAGAACGATTGATTTTGCATTGTCGAGTCTATCTTTGATTACTTTTACTGCGTCTTGTTTGTATACTTGTACCATAGTAAACTCTCCTACTGCTTAGCAAGCTTTGATACGCTTGTAACGTCTAATTTAATTCCGGGACCCATAGTTGAGGTGATGTTAATTGAATTGATGTAAATGCCTTTTAATGCTGCAGGTCTCTCTTTAATGATTGCTAAAATGATAGTAAGCAAGTTTTCTGAAAGTTGCTTTGCAGTAAAACTTAATTTACCGGCAATAATGTGAAGGTTTGAAAACTTATCTATACGATAAGTGATTTTTCCACCTTTTGCATCTGCAACTGCTTTCTTCACGTCCATTGTAACTGTTCCGTCTTTTGGGTTCGGCATAAGACTACGAGGTCCTAATACACGTCCCAAACGACCGATTTTGCCCATTAAGTTTGGAGTTGTAATTGCAACGTCAAAATCAAACCAACCAGAGTTGATCTTTTCAACGTATTCATCTACTCCAACGAAATCAGCACCAGCTTTTTTTGCTTCATCAGCTTTATCGCCTTCTGCAAAAACAAGGACAGTAGAAGTTTTTCCACTACCATTTGGCAATACTAAAGAGTTCCTGATTTGTTGATCAGCTTTCCGAGGATCGACACCTAAATTCATATGTAGTTCAACGGTTTCATCGAATTTAGCTTTTGGATATTTCAAAAGCAATTCTATGGCTTCGTCGAGCTCATATCTTTTTGTTTTGTCGATCATCTCATGGGCTTGTTTGTACCTTTTACTAGTCATTAACACTCCTTATCGATAATCTCCTGCATAAAAACTAAAGCGCTTTAGCCCTCGACTAAAACTCCCATGTTTCTTGCAGTACCTTCTATCATACGCATAGCACCTTCAATGTTATATGCGTTTAGATCTTTCATCTTTATCTCAGCTATTTTCTTTACCTGAGCTTTTGTGATCGTTCCTACTTTTTCCATATGAGGAACTCCAGAGCCTTTTGCAAGACCAGCTTCCTTCTTAATAAGAATAGCCGCTGGTGGAGTTTTGATCTCGAATGTGTAGGATTTATTTTTCTTAACATAAATTACAACTGGGAAGATCATTCCCGGAGAGTCTTTTGTTTTATCGTTGAATGCTTTACAAAATTCTCCAATATTAATTCCTGCCTGACCGAGAGCCGGACCTACTGGAGGTGCCGGAGTTGCTTTCCCTGCAGGGAGTTGTAATTTTACTAAATGTTCAATATCTTTTGGTTTTGCCATTTTCTTCCTCTATTTACATAAGTTCAATCTGATCGGTTCTAACTTCTACAGGTGTAACTCTACCAAAGACAGTTACTTTTACAGTAAGTTTTTGCCTGTCATCATGTAATTTTTCAATAACACCTTCGAAATCACTGAATGGACCAGCTGTGATTTTTACCATATCGCCAGGGATATAGTCTACATTTTGTGATGCGGTTTTGTCGCGGTCTTCAATACCCAACAGACGTTTTACTTCAGCATCAGAGAGAGGCTGAGGTTTTTTTCCTGTACCCAGGAAATGAGTTACACTTGGAAGTCCAACCACAAATGAGTACAACTCAGGTGTTAGTTCAGCTTCCAACATAACATAACTGTTGAATAATTTTTTTTCACGCTCTATTTTCTTCCCATCTCTGATGTGAAATGTCTTCTGTGTAGGAATCAATATCTGTCCGATCTTATCTTCAAGAGGTGTGCCCTTAATTCCTTTTTCGATAGCTTCTTTTATTTTGAATTCATGGGAAGCATAGGTGTGAACAACATACCACTTCATTTACTTAACCTTTCAATAATAATTTTTTGATCAAAAAGCCGAAACCTGTATCAACCAAAGATAAAAAGATAGCTACAAAAATTGACATAAGGATAACTACAGTAGTACCTTCTTTAATATCAGCCTTGGTTGGCCAGGATACGTATGACATTTCTGTCTTAACACTTTTGAAGAAACGAAATATTTTTTTAAACATAATTATCTCACTTTAATGGCAGGCCCGGCAGGACTTGAACCCGCAACCCCTGGTTTTGGAGACCAGTGCTCTACCAATTGAGCTACAAGCCTGCATTTTTATTTATCTAGTCTGCTTATGTTCAGTATGTTTTCTGCACTTAGGGCAGTATTTTTTATACTCAACTCTTTTAGGGTGTGTTCGTCTATTTTTCGTAGTAGTGTAATTTCTGTTTTTACACTCTTCGCAAGCTAACGTAATAATTTCTCTCATTTTTTCCTACTCGCTAACATCGCCAACGACGCCAGCACCAATAGTTCTTCCACCTTCACGAATCGCATAACGAAGACCTTTCTCCATTGCGATTGGTGTGATTAGCTCTTCTGAAATTGTCACATTATCACCAGGCATTACCATCTCTACTCCATCCGGAAGTGTGATGGAACCTGTAACATCTGTTGTTCGGAAATAGAACTGAGGTCTGTATCCACTAAAGAATGGCTTATGACGTCCACCTTCATCTTTGGTTAATACGTAAGTCTCTCCCGTGAACTTTGTATGTGGATTGATCGATTTTGGCTTAGCTAATACCATGCCACGCTCGATCTCATCTTTTGCCATTCCACGAAGTAATATTCCTACATTATCTCCAGCTTGTCCACTATCAAGAAGTTTGCGGAACATCTCAACACCTGTACAAGTTGTTGTGATTGTTTCACGGATTCCTACTCTTTCTATTTTCTCGCCTACTTTAACAACGCCACGCTCGATACGACCGGTAGCTACTGTTCCACGACCTGATATTGAGAATACATCCTCTACAGGTAATAGGAAAGGCTTGTCTGTATCACGTTCTGGAAGTGGAATATAGGAATCTACAGCATCCATCAATTCTTGGATTGTTGCTTCACCTTCCGGCTCACCATTAAGTGCTTTCAAA
>JAUVKM010000285.1 GCA_030596265.1 Candidatus Cloacimonadota bacterium | reverse complement strand
AAATATCATCGAGGTGGACTCATCTCGATTGGAATATATCCAAAGTCGTTTAACCTTACTTAATAACCTCAGCGTGAAATATAAGCAGAACATGGAAGGAATTATAGAGTATCGGAAAAGCATACAGCAGCAGATCGATTCTTACTCTTCCGGAAAAGAAGAAATTTCCGATTTAAATGATGAGATCGTGGTTGATTTGGAATACATTAACAGGCTTGCCGAAGAGCTTTCTGTAAAAAGAAAAAAAGCTGCTGGTAATTTTGAAAATGAGATCATTACCAATATAAAAAAACTGGCAATTCCCGATGCGGAAATTGAATTCAAATTTTCAGATATTGAAAATTCAATTGGAATTTCTGAGAAATTAAGTGGTTTGAATGAAACAGGGAAAGATGCGGTCGATATCTTTTTTTCTGCTAATAAAGGAGTAAAACTTCAACCATTCAGAATAGCTGCTTCCGGTGGAGAGCTCTCCAGATTCCTGCTGGCAATTAAGAAAATCCTATCCGACAGATTAGACAGACGGACAATAATCTTTGATGAAATAGATTCAGGAATTGGTGGAAAGACATCGGAATTACTGGCAGAATTCATTCATGATATTGGTAAATATCACCAGGTTTTATGCATCAGCCATCTACCTCAGATCGCATCTTACAGCGACCGTCATTTTTCCATTGAGAAAATAAGCGGCAGTAAAAGTTCTGAAGTTAAAGTTAAAATACTGGACGGAAACGAGAGAAAAGTTGAAATTGCCAGGATGCTTTCCGGCTCTGATACGGAGTTGGCTTTACAGCATGCAGCTGAACTAATAAATAAGAAATAGAGGGGCGCTAATGTTTAGAATAAGAAAGGAGATGAAGCTTGTTTTGATCGTAGGTACAATTTTGTTCTCATTGTTTTTAGGAGTTAAAAGATCAAATTTGGATACAATATTTATACTGACGAATGTTGAAATTGATCTGAGTAGTGCCAACGATATCTTCGAGAATTCGTTCAATAACAATAAAATAAAATTTGAATATCAGGTGGAAGATCTAACGGAAATAAATACTTCTCTTTTTGAGCTCAGCAAAACAGAAAACACAATTATCTTGTATTCAGAAATAAAAGCTAATTATAATCTAATCGTATTGGAAATTCCTACAGAAATATCTGACGAAGTATTAACTAATTTGAGAAATGTTATTGGTTTAAGTAATGAAAACATTCAAAGAGCCGGAATGGTTAAGATAAGCACAGACCTCAAAGAAAATCTTAACAATAACCAAATCGCAAAAAAACGGATTCAAAACTTAATTAATGATAGTGTCTCTCCGGATAGAATTCAGAGCTTTAGAAGACAGCTTGATATTATCCAGACAAAGATAGATAGTTTAAGTATTCAGGAAGATATTCAAAAACACAATGCTGAATTTGATATTATTATGCTTTCTGCAGTTAAGAATATTAATGGAAACAAAGCTCTTCGCAGCAGCATGAGCATTTTTCTTTTAACAACAATAGCCAGCTTAATTCTGTTGATTACAGGGTTGATCATCAGTTATTACATTTTTGTTCTTATGCATAAATTGATGATGGCTTTGGGAATTAGAACCTCAAGAGGTGGAAGCCATAACTATAATTACAATAAAAAAGGATATGGAAAAAAAGTTAAAAGAATTTACAAAGATAAAGATGGTAATGTAATCAAAAAAGAAAAAGACGAATAAAGAAAATTGGGGGTGTTTTATGGAGACATGGTTTGATCCTTGGATCATTTGGGTAGCAATTGGAATAATTTGTATTATCATTGAAATATTTACACCCGGATTTTTATTTTTGAGTTTTGGTGTAGGGGCTATACTTACAGGACTTGCTGCTCTTATTATTCCGTCAATTGCATTTCAAGTACTCACTTTTGCTATTATAACGCTTATTGTTTTCTTGTTAAGCAGGAAGTTCAGCAAGAAGCTGATTTCAGCCGATTATGAAGAGACCAATGTAAAAGCCTTAGTAGGTAAAACCGGAAAGGTAACACAAAAAATTCCTGCTAATGAAAAAGGTTATGTGAAGATTGGTGGTGAAGAGTGGGCAGCTGTAGCCAAAGATAATAGTGAAATAGCAAAAGACGTACGAGTTATTATTGATGACATTGATGGAAATAAAGTAATTGTAACTGTGACTGAATAATAATAAATTAGTTAATTAGTACCATAACAAGGAGGAAAAATGACAATTGTAATACTTGTTTTTGCTGTTTTGATAATAATACTGATCTCGAAAGGATTGGTAATTGTGAAACAAGCAGAAGTAATGATCATTGAAAGATTGGGTAAATACAGCAGAACACTCGAAAGTGGATTAAACATTCTCTGGCCGGTAATAGATAAGCCGCGTAATATTAACTGGCGATACTCCAGGACCGATATGAAGGGAAATAAATATGTTCAGATAAAATCTCAAAGCAAAATAGACCTGCGTGAAACCGTCTATGATTTTCCACGTCAGAACGTAATCACTAGCGATAATGTATCCATCGAGATAGACGCACTTTTATATTTTCAAGTAACCGATCCCAAAAAGGCAACCTACGAAATTAACAATCTTCCCAACGCTATAGAAAAACTTACCCAAACAACACTTCGTAATGTGATAGGTGAGATGGAGCTTGATAAAACACTTACTTCAAGAGATACTATAAATTCCAAGTTGCGTCTTATCCTGGATGAAGCAACTGATAAATGGGGAGTTAAGGTAAACCGTGTAGAACTTCAGGATATAAATCCTCCGCAGGAAATAAAAACGGCAATGGAAAAACAGATGCGTGCGGAACGAGACCGTCGTGCAAAAATACTTACGGCAGAAGGTGAAAAACGT
>JAUVKM010000084.1 GCA_030596265.1 Candidatus Cloacimonadota bacterium | reverse complement strand
CCCAAGTAAATTATAACCGGCAGCAATTTTAGAATATGTTTCAGCAATATTTTTCTTATTATCAATCTTTTTATTATATTCCAGTGAATAAAAAAGATATTCAAACCCTTTATTAAAATCTCCGAATTCCATATACAATCTTCCTATATACATTGCCGAGTTTATGTGAAATTCCGGTTTTTCTGTTTCAGAAGTTGCATTAAAAGTAAGCGTCAGGTATTCGAGTGCTTTTTTTACATTTACCATTCGTGAATAATTAAATCCAATGTGATAATAGCAATTAACAATATTAAGCTTTTCACTTAGTTTTTCATAGATATTTAAGGCTTGTAGAAAAGCATCATTAGATTCTCTTTGTTTAAATAAGTCGTGAAATATCTTTCCAATATTTTTAAGAATTTCTGCTTTATCAGTTTCATTATCTATCTTTTGGGCAAGCCCTAAAGCTTCTTTAGCAAATTTATATTTGTCTTCTGCTGACCTTTTCGATTCTTTTGCAGAGAGTTTGATAAGTTTCTCAATTTTATTTCCCATAACACTTCCTCTTTGGAACTTATTCTGAAATCACTATTTTATACATCAATTATTTTATCAAGATTTACTAGCAACAATTATTCCAAAAAAAAAGACGACTACATAGAGCCGTCTTTTAATATTTGTTTGTATGATTATTTCATAAGGATCATTTTTTTGGTAGAAGTATAACTACCTGCTCTCATTTTGTAGAAATAAATTCCAGAAGATACTGATTTATCACTATCATCAGTTCCGTTCCAAACAACAGAGTGTTTTCCTGCAGACAATTCTTCATTAACAAGTGTTTTTACTTTCTGTCCTTTTAAATTATAGATCTCTAACTTTGTGTTCTTAGCGTCCTTTGCGGTTAAACTAAACGAAATAGTTGTAGAAGGATTGAATGGATTGGGAAAATTCACAGCAGAGCATGTTCGTCCCGGTTACAGCAAAGAAGACATCTGTTCCAAACTGGAAAATGCGGGTTTTAAAATTGTTTCATTTGAATATTCTTATGGTAAATTCGGACAGATATATTGGAAGCTGGCACTAAAATTTCCACTCTCATTGATCTCCAAATCTAAGCTATTATCAATTTTTCTTCCAATTTATTATATTATTTTCTACCCCATTGCTTTTGTTTTTATGCTGCTGGATTATTATAATGAAAATAAAATTGGAACCGGTGTTATCGTAGTGGCGGAGTAGGATTAGCAACGAACCTGTCTTCGCTAAAGCTTTGCCAAGGCAGGCAAAAACGAACAAAATAATTGTAATTAATGATTATTAATATATTGTTAAAAAATGAATTACGTCATTTTTTTTTATAAACGGTCTCAGCCATCTCGATATTAGAGATATAGTCTTGATAAGCAAGTTGGCTCAAATAAGTAATTAATACAAAATCTTGACCTCCGATAATTGAAATGGTGATTTGTTTACATGCTTCCCAAAAAAGAGTACCTTTTGGGGATTGAGAGTTATTAAAATCCATTTTACTATATTCTTCAAACTTACTGTCATATAATTTTATAAAATCTTGTGGTTTGGCGTGTGTTCCAATAAGCTCATTAAATTCATATGAAATCTGTAGTGCACCATCAAATATTTCATCCATTATTTCGTTTGTTTTTTCTCTTAATAACGTGCTTGAATAGTTATATTGATGACCGATATTTTCAGCAATTACTCCCCAGAGTGTTACATCAATTAAAAAACATCTGAATATTAATATCTCATTTATTATAGCAGGTAAATCCTTATAATCGGGCAATTGAAGTTTTTCTTCTGGTTTTAAAACACTTATTATCAATTCATATCCTTTAATTGTCCACCTTGGTGAGGATCTTAAGCAAGCTATTAATAAATTTATAAAAGCTTTTTCTTTATCACCTTTTTTCGCATTTTTTTTAAATTTTTTTAGAAATTTAGAAGTTTTACGATCAAAATGTTTTACAAGTTTTGATAATTCCTTCAATTTGATGGTATCTGTATTATTCATTTTTTATAATTTTCTCCATTATTAAGTTGTGACAAAAGCCAAAATTTAATTTCTCCAGATATTTTTTCCATAGCTTTATTTTGTTTATCTAATATCTCACTTATTTTCACTTTCACTGTCTTCGAATTCCCATTTTTTACTTGTAAGTATTGAAAATAATTTGAGCCAACAGAAATTTGCGATATGAAAGCCTGTCCCCTATTGTTCTTAGAATATAGTCGATTAGCAGGATGACCAACAGAACTATTTCTTATATCTCTTATATCAGAAAAATAATTCTTAATAATCTCTTTCTTATTCATGACATTGAAAATCTCACATATATTTATTATTGCATCCTGCTGCATGTACATTGCTTGAAGAATACCATATATATGTAAATATAAATGGCTTGTTTTAATAAGGTGATTTACATTACTCGATTCAGGATTATATTGATCATAGAACTTTATAACTAATCCAGTATCCTCCAATACATATAATGAACTTTTAAAAATCAATTCAGTTGATCTATCAATAATGAATTTATTTATTATTTTTTCTGATTCGCATATTTCACGTAAATAATTAACAAATTTAATTAAATCGAAATTAGTTGAGTTCATTATTCTTCCTCTTTTTTTATTCTTCTTTTTCAATAATTTCAGTGCCGCATTGTATTCTTCCAGAAAGTTCATCACCTGTGACATAGTCACCATTATCATCGATATACGAAACAAATTCCCAGCGAACAGTGCAGAAAAAATCACCATTCCTGATCAGATAAAATGTAGAGCCTGCACCATCGGCGCAAAATTTTGTATCTGCTCTCCAACCGGCATTATACCAATTGCTGTTTTCATAAGGATAGAACATATCCATCGGATCAATATTTTTATCTAACAGTGACCATTTCGTTTCAAAAATTATCTCGTAGCCGGAGTAGGTTTTATTATCAAATTTAAAAATAACTGGATCAATTTCATTTTTTATATGCTCAAGTGAATCAAGAGCTTGATAAAATTGAACAAATACAGTATCATGAAAATTTTCTGCAGATGCTGTTATAGCGATAATAAATAAACAAATAATAATCCATTTTTTCTTTTTCATGTTTAACCTCATAGTAAGGGCTTGCTGGAGCAAGCCCTTACCTGTTGAGAGAATTTACTGGATCAAATTTCCTGTCAAATATTTTGTACTTTGTTACAATTTACTTTCCAACTTAAAATTGACAAAGAAAAGAATGTTAATTTTTTTGTTATAGTTAAATAATATAATATAAATCAGGAGTTATAATGAAATACAAAACAATTTTAATATTACTATTAATGGTTGCCCTATTGGCTGGAAATTCAATTTTCTCATTTGATGGAATGCCGCTTGAATATTATGGAAATGATGTTTATGGAGTTGGAATGGGTGAAACCGGATCTGCTGATCTTTTCCGTATAAATCCTAATTTTCATAATCCCTCATTAGCGACAACAACGAATAATGTATTATTCTCTACAGCAATCTCACTTGGATATATGTGGTACAAAGATTCTGATAATAACGAATTCCGTGATGATGGTATTTATATGCCGTATTTTACCATGGCTATTCCAATAAAAAACCATAGATTTGCCTTTAGCTTTAATTCTATTGCATCCGGCAATATCGAGAATGCGAAAGAGCTTGAATTCGAAAGTTTTAGTGATACATTGCACTATTCTGAAATTAACAGATTAAGCACTTCATTGTATAAAGCAGATATGGTGTATGCATATAAAAATTCCGTTGTAAATGTTGGTGTTGCTATGAATTATTATCTCGGTCACCGTATCCGTTATTGGAAAATAGATTTTGAAGATGATAATTATAATGATGCAAAATATGAAATTGAGAAGATCTATAAAAACCCGGGATTTACAGTTGGAATTTCTAAAAAGATAGGAAAAGTTTCTTTGGGTGCCGCCTATTCTTCCCACGTAAAATTGGAAGGAAGTATCACCTATAAATATGGTCACACACCCTATGCAGATACATTAAGCTTGGAAGATGATTTTCTTTTTGAAGTTCCTGCACAGGTCTCAGGAGGAATAACCTGGAAATTTATGGAAAAATACAAAGCTTCTTTAGATGGTTATTATCAGATGTGGCAAGATACTGAAGATTACAGCAAGAACACATTTAAACTTGGCTTGGGTTTTGCCTATGATCCTCTTAGCGGTTATGGCTCATGGTTTGAAAAGATCCCGTTAAGGTTTGGAGGCTATTACCGAGAACTTCCATTCGATGTGAATAGTGAAAAAATAATAGAAAAAGCATTCACTTTTGGTTCTTCCATTCCCTTAAAATCTCCAAATAAAAAAATTGAATTTGCCGTTACATACGCAATTCGTGGAGATGTTGATAAACATGGACTGAGTGATGAATCTTTAATGTTTTCATTTGGAATTACCGGTTTTGATATTTTTAAGAAACGTTACAAAAGAATTGAACATCGTGAAATTCCTAAAGCTGATGATGACAGGTAAAAACTTAATGAAATTCAGGTGGAGCTACAGACATTCTGATAAAAACACAATTTTTGATCAGATAAGAGAAAATCGAAACATAAGCGATTCCTTTATCCACTCATCTATGGATGATATACCAGATATTTCTCTACTCAAAGATATTGATATTGCTGCTGATAGAATCATTAATGCAGTTCAACAAAAAGAGAAAATTATAATTTATGGGCACGACGATGTTGATGGTATCACAGCAACATACATTTTATATGATTTTTTAGAGAAACTTGGCTCACAAAATCATTTTTATTATATTCCAAATAGATTGATAGACGATCATGGAATACAGCAGAATTTTGTTGATAAAGTAAAAGAAGAGAAATTTAATTTAGTAATTACTGTGGATGGTGGTATTTCGTGCAAGAATGCAATTACGGAGATAATGGAAAACGGCTGCGATGTCATTGTTACAGATCACCATCTTATTCTAGAGAGTCTTCTACCGCCTGCCCTGGCAATTATCAATCCCAAACAGAAAGATTGCAAATTCCCATTTGATATGATAGCTGGTGTTGGGGTGGCATATTTCCTGATAAAAAGGATTTCTGAAATAACCGGAATAACTGACGATAGAAATTATCTTTTCTGGGTGGCAGTCGGCAGCATATCAGATAAAGTTCCCCTGTTGGATGTTAACAGAATATTTGTGAAGGAAGTACTGGATACATGGAGTACTTTTGATGATAACACACTTTACAAATTAAGCCCTTATTTGGAGCCGGGGATTAACTATTCTCAGAGAATGAATAACATCCATTACATCATTAAATTACTATCTAACGGTAGGGGTAAAAAGGGTGAACATAAGAGCATGAAATTGCTTGTAACTCACAATAAAGAAAAAGATGCCATCGTTGCTGAAATGCAGAACCAACAAAAAAATCATGAGGTTAAACTCGACAATATTCGTCGCTATATCCGAACTAAAATCCCACAAATATTTGGAAATTCTTATGTATTTAGAGATCTGGATCATCAAATTCCATTTGAACTTCTGGGCTATTCCGCTTCTTTTATTACAAAAAAACATAAAGTCCCAGTAGTTTTTATCAAGAATAAAAATGGAATAGCTGTTGGAGAAGCTCGAGGAACTGATGGTTTTAATCTAGTTGATGCTTTTACTTATAGCCGTGAACATCTTATCCAGTATGGAGGTCATGCAAAAGCTGCCGGATTTACAATTAGAAGCAGCGAAATAGATAAATTTATTAAAAAGTTTGAAGAGTATATTAACTTAAAACATTCAGTTATTGAGGAGAATAAGAGAATAGATATTGATGCTGTTATCAGTAGCAGAGAGATGGATAAGTTCAACGAATATATTCAAATGGATTATAATCTTTTACAACCGTTTGGTCAGGGAAACCCGGAACCGAAATTTCTCCTTTTAGATTATCTCCCTCAGCGAGATGTGCAACGAATGCAATTTAAAAAGTTGGAGAATAAGATAGAATCTGAAGTGTCTTATAATGTTGTGTTCACTTTTAGAGATTCATCTTTTAAATTTATAGATTACCGAGAAAAAATTTATATGTTATAAACGGAGAAATATTTTTATGAAAGTGATACATGAATTATGTGATATTTGCGGAACCTGTGTTGCAGTGTGTCCTGTTGATGCTATTACCATAACAGAATTCACAGTTGAAATCGATAATGATATATGTACAAACTGCTTGAATTGTTTGAAAGTATGTCCTGCAAAAGCTATCGAGGAAGGTGAATAATGGTAAAAGATAGATATGATATTGTTGTGATCGGAGCCGGACCGGCAGGGAGCGTTGCAGCCAGATTTGCAGCAGAGAACGGTGCTTCTGTTCTTATGTTGGAACGTGATAGAGAACCGGGGATTCCAGTACGTTGTGCGGAAGGTGTTTCCCATAACGGTATTGCTCCATTTATTGATATCGATAAGCGTTGGATCGCATCACAGATAGATATTGCAAAACTCACCTCTCCAAATGGTGAAAGTGCGTTTATGCTTAATAATGGAGTTGGCTACGTTTTAGAAAGAAGAATATTTGATACTGCACTTTGTGAGCTTGCAGCAAAACATGGAGCACGATTAATTACAAAAGCAAATGCACTTGACTTGATAAAAGAAAACAATAAAATCAGCGGAGTAAAATACCGCTATATGGGAAAAACCCGGGAAGTTAAATGTGATATAGTCATCGCAGCCGATGGTACAGAATCTCGCGTGGGAAGATGGGCAGGAATAAATACAACTGTAGCTCTTAGGGATATTGATACTTGTGTGCAATACACACTTGCCGGTCTTGATCTAAAAAAAGATACATGCGAATTCTATTTTGGAAATGAAGTCTCTCCTGGCGGGTATGTCTGGATCTTCCCAAAATCTGATAGCACTGCTAATGTTGGTATTGGAATTGCAGGACATCTTTCGCATGAAAAAGGACCCAAAGAATATTTAGATGAATTTGTGGCCAGGAGATTTCCTGATGCAACAATTACTTATACAATGTATGGGGGAGTTCCAACAGCAGCTACCTTAAAAGAAATTGTCAGGGATAATATTATGTTGGTTGGAGATGCTGCACGACAGGTAAACCCGATAACCGGTGGTGGGATAGTACAGGGGATGATAGCTGGAAGCATTGCCGGAAAAGTCGCTGCAGAAGCTGTTAAAAAGAGAAAATTCGATGCTAAGTTCCTAAAGAAATACCGCAAGGAATGGGATAAGACATTAGGCAATACTCAAAAAGTAATGCATTCAATGAAAGAAAAATTTCTCTTTATGACAGATGAAAGATTTAATAATTTAGTAGGTTTCTGTAAGAAGATACCATCGGATAAATTCAGCTTAAAAACATTATTCACAGAAGCAGTAAAAGGAGATCCTAAACTGATGCTGGATGTTGCAAAATCATTTATTGTGAGTAAAATAAAACTGAAATGACCGAAAAACAGAAGAAGGAGCTATTTCGAAAATCATTCCATGTAAGTTCGATATTGCTGCCTCTTTCCTATTACTTCATTTTCCAAAATCGGAAAGTAATGTTTTTGGTTCTTATCCCTCTAACAGTTATTGCGTTGATAATTGATATAGCACGACTTGAACACAAAACATTTAAGCGTATATTTTATAATTTAGTTGGACTTTTACTAAGAAAACACGAAATTCACAATTTTACCGGTGCTACATATTTAATGATATCTGCAGTATTATGTATTGGCTTTTTTCCTAAGGAAATTGCTGTTGTGTCTCTTGCTTTTTTGGCAATTGGAGATACCTTGGCTGCACTTGTGGGAATACCGCTTGGTAAAAGAAAAATATTAAATACTGATAAAAGTTTGGAAGGAAGTTTAGCCTGTTTTACCGGATGTTTTATTTTCGGGCTTTTCTTCTTACATCCGGCAGTTGCCCTAATAGGTGCTTTTACGGCAACAATTGCAGAATTTTCATGGATTCCGTTAGATGATAATATAAAGATTCCAATTGCTTCCGGATTGGTTATGAGTTTTATTAATATGTTCTTTTAAG